>NZ_VHLC01000073.1:0-44904 GCF_006547355.1 Myxococcus sp. AB036A
TCCCGAACACGGAAGTTAAGCCCTCCAGAGCCGATGGTACTTCGCGGGAAACCGCGCGGGAGAGTAGGTCGCTGCCGGATTCTTTTTGAGAAACCCCCGGTGTCCCTCGTGGACACCGGGGGTTTTCCGTTTTGGGGCGCGTGGGGTTTCCGCGCGTCACCGCGGGCGCTGGGCCAGGCGCCGCGTGCGCAGCCGGCGCAGGCCCCCCACCGCCAGCAGGGCCGCCGTCGTGGCCAGCACCAGCAGGTGCTCGGCTCGCGCCGCCCCTTTCGCCACTGCGTCCACGCTGTGCGAGAAGGCGTACCCCAGCGCCACCACCACCGGGGCGCTGAGGCACAGCGCCAATCCGTCCCACAGCAGGAAGTCGCGCAGCCACATGCCATGCACTGCGGCCATGATGAACACCGCCCCGCGCAGCACCGAGAGAAAACGTCCCACGAAGATGCAGCGCCCGCCGTGGCGCGCGGAGAGCTGGGCCAGTCGCTCGCGGCGTTCCAGCGGCAGGAGCTTCTTCATCCGTGGATGCTCGTACAGCGCTGGTTCCAACCTTCGGTCGTTGAGGGAATCAGGCGCTTCTTCCTCCGTGGCTGTTCGGGCTGCGCGAGCCCCAATTTTCGGGCGGTGAGCAAACGTCTTGTGCGTCCGCGGAGCACTCCGGCGATCGCGCCTGCGAGCGCCAAGGCCAGGGGCGGGCATGCTGGGCGCGCGCCGATGTTTGGCGACATTCGCGGCAGTTTCGCTAGCGGGCAGACGCTCTGGTTTGCACTCCCGCTCGTTTGCATCGGGGGCCGCCGCCAGTTGAAGTAGCCGTGCCCCCTTCGGTCCAGGGCATGTGGCGCCCGGGGGCGCCTGGTGAGTCTCAGCCACACCCTCTGCCCAATGCCGAGGGCTGCACAGGAAGGTGCGGCGCTTCTCGGGAGGGCGTTTGGGGGCGCTGAGGTGTCGACGGTCCTCTATTCGCCGCCCCTGCGTTGGGTGGCTTGGAGTGCGAGGCCCGTATGCACTCCTTCGCC
This sequence comes from Myxococcus sp. AB036A, assembly GCF_006547355.1. NCBI lineage: Bacteria > Pseudomonadati > Myxococcota > Myxococcia > Myxococcales > Myxococcaceae > Myxococcus > Myxococcus sp. AB036A. The sequence continues at coordinate 1,014 of NZ_VHLC01000073.1, forward strand.
TTGGCTCTGGTTCCAGAGGCCTCGATGGCAAATGCGCCAGCGGTGGTGGCGGGTGCGTCGCCAGCGGCCGGGCTGTCCGTGCGCGGGAAATGGAGGCGCCACGTAGGCCCGGTGAAAACCCAGTCGGTAGAGCTTCGAGTTCGGCGACGCCAGGTGGCAGGTACGCCCGGTCCCGCTGCCGCCGGATCATGGATCACTCCGCTTGGGGGCCCCAGGCAGGGGGCGCTCCGACCTGCTAATACAGGCGACATGCGCCTACCCGCGACAGCGCTCCAACAGACCTCTGAGCCCCCCTCTGCGCGCCTGCCGCCGCGCGTTGTGGAGCATGACATTTCCGTGGCGAGGTCCGGATGGTGCTCGGAGGGCTCAAGCTACCGGATTCGTTGGGGTTTCAGGCTGCTGTGCGTGTTTGACTCGCCGTCCGCGCTGCGACTAGAGTCCAGGTTTCCGCCCGGTCTGCGCACCGCCTGTCGCGGTGCGCGCCTCCCGGTGCCGGGCCGCTCCACGAGATGAAGAAGCCGACCCTCTTTGGGAAGTACCTGCTCCTCGAGCGCATCAACGTCGGCGGCATGGCGGAGGTGTTCATCGCGAAGGCCTTCGGCGTCGAGGGCTTCGAGCGCATCCTGGCCATCAAGAAGATCCTCCCCACGATGGCGGAGGACGAAGAGTTCATCACGATGTTCATCGACGAGGCGCGGATCAGCGTTCAGCTGAACCACGCCAACGTCGTGCACATCAACGAACTCGGGAAGTACGACGACACCTACTTCATCGCCATGGAGTACGTCGCCGGACGAGACGTCCGGACCATGTTGGAGCGCTACCGGCGTCGCAAGGAGATCATGCCCACCGCCCAAGCGGTGTTCATCGCCTCCAAGATCTGCGACGGCCTGGACTACGCGCACCGGAAGAAGGACGCCCGCGGGCAGGACCTCCACATCATCCACCGCGACGTGTCGCCCCAGAACATCCTCATTTCCTATGAGGGTGAGGTCAAGGTCATCGACTTCGGTATCGCCAAGGCGGCGAACCGTTCGCAGAAGACACAGGCGGGCATCCTCAAGGGCAAGTTCGGGTACATGAGCCCGGAGCAGGTCCGGGGTATGCCCATCGACCGGCGCAGCGACATCTTCGCCGTGGGCGTGCTGCTGTACGAGATGCTCACGGGCGAGAAGCTCTTCGTCGGCGAGTCGGACTTCTCCACCCTGGAGAAGGTGCGCAACGCGGAGGTTCCGCTCCCCAGCGAGTTCAACCCGAGCATCCCGCAGGGCCTGGAGAAGGTGGTCCTCAAGGCGCTCACGCGCGAACCCGAGGACCGCTACCAGTGGGCGTCCGACATGGCCGAGGACCTGATGCGGTTCCTCCTGGCCGGTGACGCCATCTACTCGGCCAAGCACCTCTCCAGTTACATGAAGGAGGCGTTCGCCGAGGACATGCTCCGCGAGGCGGAGAAGATGGAGCGCTATGCCGGTATCGAGCGCCCCGACCAGATCGAGGCCTCGGGCATCACGGTGGCTCCCGGGTTCAACCGGCAGGCGGCGCGGCGTGCGCCCCCTCCAGCCGTGGTGGTGACGGGAACGCCCGCGGGCCGTGCCTCCACCTCGCCGGCGCAGCCTGTCCAGGACTACATCCCGCCTCCCACCGCCGAGGAGCTCGAGGATATGGGCGTCGGCGCGGGCGACAAGACGCAGATTGTCGACTCGTCGCATGCGTTCATGTCTCCCGAAACCCGCGTTGCCGACAGCAGCGTCGTGGTGGACGACAGCATCACGGGCCGGACGGAGAACCCCATCCAGGACCATGGGACGTCCGGTTCCTACAACTCCTTGCGCGCCCCCGCGCCCGATACGTCCTCACGCAAGGGCAAGAGTGGCCCCAAGGCGCAGGTCGTCATCAGCAACGAGGAAGGCGAGGCCTACTCCGGCGCCACGATGATTGGCCCCGCGCCGTCCGCGCCGCCGACGCGCTCGCGCGGCTCGTCTCCCTCGTTGGACGAAGAGACGGGCAGCAGGCCAGTCCCCGTGGCGGGCCGCGGCCGGGGCGGAAAGCGCGCTCCCGAGCCCGAGGAGGATCCGTCTGACTACGAGCAGCCGCCCGAGGACGACAGTGGCGCCGGCTACGACGCTCAGGACGACTACGGTGACGAGGGGCACCCGCACGACGACCTGAACGAGCCCGAGGAAGAGGTGACGGGCTCGGTTCCCCTCCCTCCGGAGGAGGCGCCTCCACCCGCGAAGGCCGCTGTGCCCGCGAAGGCGAAGGCGAAGGCGAAGACGAAGGTCCCCGCCAAGGCGAAGCCCGCGCTCAACCTCAAGACGCTGCCGAAGCCGGTGCTGTTCGCCGCCGCCGCGGCCATCGTGCTGTTGCTCGTCGTCGGCGTGGTGATGGCCACCAGGCCGTCCACGGGCGAGGTCACCTTCATGGTGTCCCCGTCCAACCCTTCCGCGCGCATCCAGCTGAATGGCCAGGAGGTCCAGCTCAACACGCTGCTGGCACTCCCGGCAGGGCAGTACCGGGTCACCGCGAGCGCTCCGGGGCAGCAGAGCGCGGCCAAGACGGTGGATGTCGTCGCTGGAAGCAGAATCGTCGTTTCGCTTCCGCTGGAAGCTGATCCGCAGGCGGCCCCGCCGCCCGAGAACAAGCCGCCGGTGGCACCGCCGACGAACCCGGGCGTCGTCATTGCCGCGGGGACCACCGAGCCCGCCGCTCCCGCGGAGGCTCCGGGCGGCGACGAGGCACCTGAGAACGCGCCTGTCGACAATGGGCAGACGCCGCCTCCCGCCACGGATCCGGCTCCCGCGCCCGTCCAGGTCGCAGCTGTCTTCAAGGGTGATGACGGCGCGGAGATCGCCGTGAATGGCGAGCGCCTGGGGCGGATTCCAGACGCGCGCATGGCGAACCTGGAGGTGGGGAAGACCTACGCGTTCACCGCGAAGCTCGCGGGCTACAAGCCGTACTCCGGTGAGTTCAAGGCCGACGGCAGCAGCCAGCAGGTCACGGTCGCGTTCGAGATGACGAAGGAGCCGCAGCCCGAGCCCACCGTGGCCAACGTGCGGCCGCCGCCCCAGGCTGCGCCCAAGCCTCCACCTGCCCCCAAGCCGCCGAGGGCCCCCAAGGTGATGGGCAAGTTCGCCTGCAGCACAAAGCCGGCGGGCGCGGACATCTACGTCGATGGGAAGAAGACGAATCGCCAGACACCGGTGACACTTGGCAGTCCGTTGATGCTACCGGTGGGCAAGCGGAAGATTTCGTTCAAGCTCAACGGTAAGACGACCAAGCCCGTGGTGGTCGACATCACGGAAGACAATGTAGCCAAGCTGGTCAATGTTCCCATCGAGTGAGAAGGCGGGCATCCGATGCCCCCTTCGATTGTTGACCGAAGTGGGGCATGGGCGCGTTATGACGCCTCGCCCGCGAGCAATTTAGAGGTGATGCGCCATGCAAACGACGCCCATCCGGGCCAAGCCTGAGGCTGGCCCCGCTGAACAGCCTTTTACGTATCCCCACCGCCGGGAGTTCATCGAGCCCGATTGGCGGCGGATTCCTGGCTTCAAGGACGTGTCCGCCGCCGACTGGGAGAACTCCGTCTGGCAGCGCAAGCACACCATCAAGAACCTCAAGGAACTCAAGGCAACGCTGGGGGCTCTGCTCCCGGATGACCTGGCTGAGAGCATGGAGCGCGACCAGCGCGAGCGGGCGACCATGTCGCTGCTCGTGCCTCCGCAGATGCTCAACACCATGAACCTTGAGGACCTGTGGCGTGACCCGGTGCGTCGTTACATGCTCCCGGCCTACGCGGACCGACTCACGGAGTGGACCAACCATCCCAAGGCCAGCCGTGACAGTCTTCACGAGCAGGACATGTGGGTGGTGGAGGGCTTGACGCACCGGTATCCCACCAAGGTGCTGGCGGAGATGCTGCCGACCTGCCCGCAGTACTGTGGGCACTGCACGCGCATGGACCTGGTGGGCAATGACGTGCCGCAGGTCAGCAAACACAAGTTTGGCATCGGGCCCAAGGACCGCTACGCGCAGATGCTCGACTATCTGCGTCGCACGCCGACGGTGCGCGACGTGGTGGTGTCGGGTGGCGACATCGCGAACCTGCCCATCCAGCAGCTCGAGCCGTTCGTCAGCTCGCTGATGGACATCCCGAACATCCGGGATATCCGCCTGGCCAGCAAGGGGCTGATGGCCATCCCGCAGCACTTCCTCCAGGACTCCGTCCTCCAGGGGCTGGACCGGCTGGCGAAGAAGGCCGTCGAGCGCGGCGTGGACCTGGCGCTGCACACGCACGTCAATCACGCGCAGCAGCTCACCCCGCTGGTGGGCAAGGCCGTGCGCAAGCTGCTGGACATGGGCTTCCGTGACGTGCGCAACCAGGGCGTGCTGCTGCGCGGTGTGAATGACAGCCCGCAGGCGCTGCTGGACCTGTGCTTCACGCTGCTCGACCACGCGAAGATCCTGCCGTACTACTTCTACATGTGCGACATGATCCCCAACAGCGAGCATTGGCGGCTGTCGGTGGCTCAGGCGCAGCAGCTGCAGCACGACATCATGGGCTACATGCCGGGCTTCGCCACGCCGCGCATCGTCTGTGACGTGCCCTTCGTCGGGAAGCGCTGGGTCCACCAGGTGGCGGAGTATGACCGCGAGCGCGGCATCTCGTACTGGACCAAGAACTACCGGACCGGCATCGAACTGAACGATGCGGACGCGCTCAGCCGGAAGTACGAATACTTCGACCCCATCGACCAGCTGTCCGAGGCGGGTCAGGCCTGGTGGCGGGAGCAGCAGAAGGCGGCGTAATGGATACCTCAGTGCTTCCGGCGGGTCTCCCGCCGGAGCCGGCGGCCGCTCGCGCGTCGCTCAGCGCCGAAGGGCGCAAACGGCTGTTTCCCAACGCCACGGACGCGGAGTGGGCGGACTGGCGTTGGCAGCAGCGGCATGCGGTGCGAGGCCTGGAGCAGCTGGAGCGGTACGTCCCGCTGACCTCCAACGAGCGCGCGGGCGTGCAGGAAACGTCCGCGCTGTTCCGCATCGGCATCAGTCCGTACTACCTGTCCCTCATTGACCCGGAGCATCCGTTCTGCCCGGTGCGCATGCAGTCCATCCCGGTGAGGGCCGAGGCGCGCGTCCGTCCGGGCGAGCTCGCGGATCCGCTGGGTGAGGACAAGACGCGCCCGGAGGAGTGCATCGTCCACAAGTATCCGGACCGGGTGCTCTTCCTCGCGCTGGATACGTGCTCCGTCTATTGCCGTCACTGCACGCGACGGCGCATCACGCAGGGCGGGGTGGCGGAGCTCTCCAAGGAACAGCTCCGCCGGGGTGTGGACTATGTCCGGCGCCATCCCGAGGTGCGCGACGTCCTCATCTCCGGCGGGGACCCGTTCATGCTCAGCGACTCCCGGCTGGAGGAGTTGCTCGCGCCGCTCAGCGAGATTCCCCACGTCGAGATGATTCGCATCGGCACGCGCGTCCCCGTGTGTCTGCCCATGCGCGTCACCGACGCCCTGGCGAAGACGCTCCGGCGCTACGCGCCCGTCTTCGTCGTCACGCACTTCAATCATCCGAAGGAAGTGACGCCCGAGGCTCGCGAGGCCTGCGAGCGGCTGGTGGACCATGGCGTGCCCGTGGAGAACCAGGCCGTGTTGATGCGGCAGCTCAACTCCGACGCGCGCATCATCAAGGAGCTGTCGCACCTGCTGCTGCGCAGCCGCGTGCGGCCGTACTACCTGCACCAGATGGACGTCGCCGAGGGCTGTGAGCACCTGCGCACGCCCATCGCCAAGGGGCTGGAAATCATCCAGCAGCTCCGGGGCTACACCACCGGCCTCGCCGTGCCGCACCTCGCGGTGGACCTGCCGGGAGGCGGTGGGAAGGTGACGCTCCAGCCCGATTACGCCGTCGAGTACGGTGCGCAGGAGACGGTGTTCCGCAACTACAAGGGCGAGCGCTTCACGTACCCGGAACCCGAGGAGACGGACTGCACCTGCCCGTATGACGGCGTGTGGCAGGAGCGGGCCCCGCGCTACGGCTACCGCAAGGGCTGAGCAGCGTGCGCGGTGGGGGTTCGCCACCGCGCGCCTGTCGTTCAGAAGAGGCCTACTGCGGCAGTTCGGCGTCCTTCGGTACGCCGACGTCGATGGACGGCTCCGCACCCTCCATGGCCTCCAACTCCACCGGATCCTGGTCGCTGAAGCCCTGCTGGACGTGGACCTCTTCCGGGGCTGCCGCGGCCGCGGGCTTCTTCGCGGCCTTGGCGGCCTCCTCCAGCCGCTGGTCCTCCGCCTTCGCGCGGGCGTTGTCCTCCGGCGACATGCGCGCCTCGTAACGCGCGAAGTCCTTGCCCGACACGCCGTGCATCTCCAGCACCGACGCCGAGGCGGCCTTCTGCTTGTCGATGGCCTCCCGGCGCTCCGCGGTGCTCATCTCCGACGACTTGCGGTTGCCGTACTCCGCGTTGACCTCGGCCAGGGCCTGGGCCTCGTCGCGGCGGATTTTCGCCACCTTCTCCGGAGTCAGCTCCGTGCTGTCGGCGGCGAGGGCCTGCCCTGGAATGACGAGCCACGAGGCGACCAGGAGCAGGGCAGAGCGGGGGGACATGGCGGGACGACCTCGTTCAGGACAGCGGGAACCGTCGCAGTCTAAACACGGAGCCTGCTTCTGTGCACCCGGGCCGTGCCGCTCAGGGCCCGCACCGCGCGCAGACATTCCGGGCAGTAGCGCATTGCTCCTGTCCCTGGGCACAGCGGGGCGTCAGGTCGTCCCGGTCAGGATGGCGCGCCACGAGCGCGCACAGCGACTCCGCCAGCTCGCAAGTCTGCGTTCCCACCGAACAGCGGTTCGCGCACGTCGCGTCGTCCAGGGCGTCGCGCGTCCGAAGCTCCTCGAGCCGCAGGGACAGCGAGTCGATGGCCGCGTCGTCGTTGCCCGCGACGCGGGCGTCCACCTGCTTCGCGCAGGCCGTGAGCAGCACGCAGGCCAGCAACATCCGCGGAAGGGCGCGCATGGTCGCCTCCCTTATGTGTCCGCGGCCCCTGGCGTCCAGCGGCGCCGGCCCGCGGTGTCGTTCCTTCAGGGACGGGCTGGCGTAGTGTGCACCGGTGGACGTTGGCGGGGCGCCGAAGGGCCTCAGGGCTTCGACAGGTACAGCCAGGCCGTCATCGCCAGCAGCAAAGCCACCGCGAGCCGCCGCAGCCACTCCTCGCGGCGACGCTGGGGCGACGCGCGGGCCTCCCGCTCCGCCGTTTCCAAGCCCGTGGCGACCTGGGGCGCCGTCGTCTGGAGCTCTCGGCACGTCTCCACCACCGGAGCCAGCGCGGCGGGGAACTTCGCGTCCTGGCGCTCGAGCGCGTCCGCGAGCATCCGTGCCCAGGCGGCTTCCTCGTCCTCACTGGCGGGCTCGCGGGCGGGGGCGCCCCGGTGCAGGGCCAGGGCGATGGCGGCCCTCAGCAGCAGCACGGAGAAGGCTTGGGCGGGGATGCCGTAGTGCGTCGCGCAGGCTTCCCGCGAGCGGCCCTCCACCAACCGGAGGGTGAGCATCGCGGAGGGGCGGGGCTCCAGCTCGCGCAGGGCGGTGATGAAGGTCGTGGCGAAGGCAGGGCGCGGAGGTGACGTCACGGGTGAGCCATCCTCTCCCATCCGCCGGACGTTTTCTTGAGGCGAGCACCCACGCCTCTACACTTCGGGGCCATGTTGCGACCTGTTGCACTCGTCCTGCTCCTGCTGGTCCCTTCGGGCGTGCTCGCCGTGGAGACCCTGCGCATCTCCATCGAGGACGCGGGCAGCGAGGTGCGCATCAGCGGCCGGGGGCTGGCCTCCGGTCCCGACAGCGAGGAGGCCACGTTCGCCCCCATCTCCTCGGGACAGGCGAACGTCCGCCGCAAGGGGGGCCGCATCGAGGTCAACGGCACGCCCGTGGAGGGCGACTCCGTCCGCTTCCGCGCTGGCATGTCGGAGGCATCGGCCGCGCCTGGCACCGAGCCGCTCAAGGCGGGCGCGGCGCAGGTCCGCGGCGATGTGGTGGTGCGCCTGCACCGCAGTGGGCTGCAGCTCATCAACGTCATTCCCTTGGAGGACTACCTCGCCGCCGTGCTGGGCAGCGAGATGCCCGTGTCGTTTCCCCCGGAGGCCCTCAAGGCCCAGGCGGTGGCCGCCCGGACGTATGCGCTCCAGAAGAAGCTGGATGCCTACAGCAACGCGTTCCACCTGGGCAGCAGCGTGCTCCATCAAGTCTATGGCGGCGTCAACCGCGAGGACCCTCGCACCAAGGCCGCCGTCGAGGCCACGCGGGGACAGGTGCTCACGTACGAGCTGGCGCCCATCGAGGCGTATTTCCATGCCTCGTGTGGCGGCCGGACGGAGTCGGGGCTTGATGCCTTGCAGCGCGACCTGCCGTACCTCCGGCCCGTCGATTGCCCCTGCGGAAGGCTCCCCGCCAGCCGCTGGACGGCGACGCTCTCCGACGCGGACATCAAGGCGGCGCTCCGCCACCCGGCCCAGGGGCTCAAGGTGACGGCCCGCACGCGGACGCGCCGGGTGACGCGCGTCACCCTGGCGGACGGCGCCTCCATGGACGGCGTGGAGCTGCGCCGCAAGCTTGGCTACACCCGGCTCAAGAGCCTGGACTTCGAGGTGGAACGCACCGAGCGCGGTTACGTGTTCACCGGTCGCGGTTATGGCCACGGGGCGGGCCTGTGTCAGTGGGGCGCCAAGGCGCTCGCCGACAAAGGCCGGGAGTACCGGGAGATCCTCTCCCACTACTACCCCGGGGCCGAGCTGCAGCAGCTCTACTGACGCCTCCCGCGTCCGGCGCGCTTTCCGCGACGGCGTGGGGGCTGCTACAAGCGCCACCCCCGTGTCGTCCCGTCTCTCTGATTACGACTTCGCGCTGCCCGAATCCCAGATCGCCCAGGCTCCCCTGGCCGAGCGGGACGCGTCGCGCTTGATGACCATCAGCCGCTCCAGCGGCACCTGGTCTCACCGCCGGTTCGCAGACCTCCAGGAGCTCCTGCGCCCCGGAGATCTGCTCGTCCTCAACGACGCCCGCGTCATCCCCGCGCGCCTGCTGGGCCAGAAGGCCGGCACCGGTGGCCGCGTGGAGCTGCTCGTCGTGCGCCCGGCCGCCCAGAACACGCTGACCTCGGCGGCGCTCGGGGCGGCCCCCGAATCGCTCGACTGGGTCTGTCTGGGGCAGGCCTCCAAGGGGCTCAAGCCCGGGCAGCGCGTGACGTTCGCCAGCGGCCTGGAGGCCGAAATCCAGGAGGCGCTGGGAGGAGGGGAGTACCGCGTGCGGTTCCACGCGCCCCCGGGCGCCTCGCTGGCCGCGCTGCTGGACGCGGCGGGCCGCCTGCCGCTGCCGCCCTACATCACCCGGGAGCCGGACGCCGCGGACGCGGAGCGCTACCAGACCGTGTACGCGCGCGCCTCCGGAGCCGTGGCCGCGCCCACCGCGGGTCTGCACTTCACCCAGGAGACCATGGCCGCCCTGGAGGCGCGTGGCGTGCACCGGGCGCTGGTGACGCTGGACGTGGGGCCGGGCACCTTCCTGCCGGTGCGTGAGGACGACCTGGACAAGCACCACATGCACCCGGAGCGCTACACCGTTCCGGAGGCCACCGCGAAGGCCATCAACGCGGCGCGCGCGGAAGGCCGGCGCGTGGTGGCGGTGGGGACCACCGTGGTGCGCACCCTGGAGTCCGCCACCGACCCGGAGACGGGGCGGCTGCGCGCGGGCCCCGGCGAGACGACCCTCTTCATCCGTCCCGGGTTCGCCTTCCGTCAGGTGGACCTGCTGCTCACCAACTTCCACCTGCCGCGTTCGACGCTGGTGGTGCTGGTGAGCGCGCTGCTCGGACGGGAGCGCACGCTGGAGGCCTACGCGGAGGCGGTCCGCGCGGGCTACCGATTCTTCAGTTACGGCGACGCCATGCTGGTGTCGGAGTGAACGCCATGGGCGAGCAGCAGGAAGCGAAGCAGTCAGGTGGCAAGGGCGACACCCGCGTGGAGCCGGGGATGGTCCGCTTCGAGCTCCTTCACGAGGACGCGTCGGGAACGAAGGCCCGCCGGGGGCGTCTGCACACGCCGCACGGCCCTGTGGAGACACCCATCTTCATGCCCGTGGGCACCGTGGGCAGCGTCAAGGGCGTGGGGCCGGACGACCTGCTCACGCTGGACGCGCAGATCATCCTTGGCAACACCTACCACCTGATGCTGCGCCCCGGCGAAGCGCTGGTGGGGGAGATGGGCGGCCTGCACCGCTTCGTGTCGTGGAACCGGCCCATGCTCACCGACAGCGGCGGGTTCCAGGTCTTCAGCCTGTCCGAGAAGCGCAAAATCACCGAGGAGGGCGCCGCCTTCCAGTCGCACCTGGACGGCGCGCGGCACTTCCTCACGCCCGAGCGCTCCATCGACATCCAGGAGACGCTGGGCGCCGACGTCATCATGGCCTTCGACGAGTGCCCGCCCTCCACCGAGAACAGGGCCTACCTGGAGGCGTCGCTGGCCCGCACCACCCGCTGGCTGCACCGGTGCGTGAAGGCCTGGAGCCGGGAGCGCTCGTCGCTGTTCGGCATCGTCCAGGGCGGCCTGCACGAGGATTTGCGCAAGCGCCACGCCGAGGAGGTGTGCGCGGTGGACCTGCCCGGCTACGCGCTGGGCGGCTACTCCGTGGGCGAGGCTCCGGAGGCCATGCATGACGGCGTGGCCTACTCCGCGCCCCTGCTGCCGCGCGACAAGCCGCGCTACCTGATGGGCGTGGGCACGCCCGTGGACCTGGTCACCTGCGTGGAGCACGGGGTGGACATGTTCGACTGCGTCCTGCCCACCCGGTGCGCGCGCAACGGCCTGCTCTTCACCTCGGAGGGCAAGGTCGTCATCCGGAACGCGGCCTACGCCAGGGACAACCGGCCGGTGGACCCCGCGTGCTCCTGCTACACCTGCCGCAATTTCAGCAGGGCCTATCTCCGGCACCTCTTCGCCGCCCAGGAACTGTTGGCCATGCGGCTCAACACGATTCACAACCTCCACTACTTCCTGGGACTGATGGCAGAAGTCCGGCGCGCGGTGGCAGAGGACCGGTTCGCCACTTTTGCCCGGGAATTCCGTGCCCGTGCCAAGGCGCAGGAGGCCGAACGGACCCGCGGTCGCTGACCGGGCGGATGGATTGCCCGGCTTCCCGCGTTCACTTGCTCACATGGGCCCCCCTTGCTAAGAGGGCCCCCTTTCGGATGGTTTCCTCGAACAAAATCGGGGGCCTTCCATCCCAAGCTTTCCTCAACCGACGAGGCAGTGTGTGGCTGAGAGCTTTCTGATTCTGGCGCAGGCCGGTGGTGGCAATCCCCTGGGCACCCTGGGCTTCCTGGTCATCCTGGTGGGCATCATGTACTTCGTGATGATCCGCCCGCAGCAGAAGCAGTTGAAGGAGCACCGTGCGCTCCTCTCCGCGCTGAAGAAGGGTGATGAGGTCGTCACTTCCGGGGGCATCCTCGGGAAGATCCACCTCGTGGATGAGCGCACCGTGACGCTGGAGGTCTCCAGCGGCGTGCGCATCCGCGTGCTCAAGACGGCCATCAGCGCCAAGGGCGCGGTGGCGGAAGGCACGCCCGCGGCCCCCGCGGCGGCGGCCGGAGAGAAGAAGGAGGAGAAGTGATGGACCGCGGCTGGTGGTGGAAGTTCGGACTCATCGTCGCGGTGACGCTGGGCAGCATCTGGTTCCTCATTCCGACCTATTACTCGCTCGTCGTTCTCGACCGGGACCAGCGCAACAACCTGGCCGTGCTCGAGGAGCGGATGCCCAGCTGGGCGCCTCCCGCGAAGTACCGCCTGAACCTGGGGCTGGACCTCCAGGGCGGCATCCACATGGTGATGCGGGTGGACACCAAGACGGCGCTCCAGAAGCGGACCGAGCGCCGCGCGCAGCAGATTGTCAATTACGTCAATGACAAGAAGCTGGGCGAGGTGACGGCGGACACGGACCCGGAGAAGCTCGAGGTCACCCTGACGGCGAAGGACCCGGGGACCATGGACGCCATCCAGAAGGAGGTCCTGGCCACCTTCACTGACTTCAAGGAAGTCAGCCGCGGCGGCGCCTCGCTGACGCTGGTGCAGGACGAGAGCCAGGCCAACGTCTTCCGGACGGAAGCGGTGGACCAGGCGATGCTCGTCATCCGCCGCCGCATCGACAAGTGGGGCGTGGCGGAAGTGGATGTGCGCAAGCTGGGCGCCGACTCCATCCAGATTTCGCTGCCGGGCCGCAGCAACCCGGAGCAGGCGAAGGAGCTGGTGGGGACCACCGCGCAGCTCGAGTTCCGGATGGTGGATGACTCCAACCCGCAGTTCTTCGCGCAGCTGCTCCAGGCCACCCCGCCGCCGGCTGGCAGCGACATCACGCTGACGACGGAGGGCGGCTTCCCGCAGCTCCAGGCCCCCACGCGTGAGGCCATCACCGAGTACACGAAGGACAAGGTGCCGGAGAACCGGGTGGTGCTCACCGAGTGCATCGCCAACCCGGTGAAGAAGAACGAGTGCACCTCGTACCGCTCCTACCTGCTGGACAAGAACGTGCCGCTGACCGGCGAGAGCCTGGCGAGCGCGGACGCGAACATCAGCCAGCTCAACGAGCCGGAGGTGAACATCTCCTTCGACCCCGCGGGCGCGCGCGAGTTCGAGCGGCTGACCGAGCAGGGCGTGGGCCGCCGCATGGCCATCGTGCTGGATGAGAACGTCCAGACGGCGCCGAACATCAACGAGAAGATCAGCGGCGGTTCGGCCCGCATCACCATGGGGCGCATGGGTGGCCGCACCTTCGAGGAGTGGCTGGGCGAGGCCCAGACGCTGGCGCTGGTGCTCAAGGCCGGCGCGCTGCCTGCCCCGGTGACGGTGGGCGAGATTCGTCAGGTGGGCGCCAGCCTGGGTGACGAGCTCATCCGGAAGGGTGGCCTGGCGGCGGTGCTGGGCCTGGGCCTGGTCATCCTCTTCATGGCCGTCTACTACAAGGCCTCCGGCCTCATCGCGGACCTCGCGCTGTTGCTCAACGGCCTGCTCATCCTGGCGGGACTGGCCTTCTTCAACGCCACGCTGACGCTGCCGGGCATCGCCGGATTCGTGCTGACGCTGGGTGTGGCGGTGGATGCCAACGTGCTCATCAACGAGCGCATCCGCGAGGAACTGGGGCATGGCAAGTCGGCCCGGGCGGCGGTGGACCAGGGCTACGACCGGGCCTTCTGGACCATCTTCGACTCGCACGTGACGGCGCTCATCTCCGCCTTCATCCTGTTCTTCACGGGAACCGGTCCGGTGCGAGGCTTCGCCACCACGCTCATCATCGGCCTGCTGGCGTCGCTGTTCACGTCCATCACGGTGACGCGAGTCATCATGACCTACTTCGTCCACGGTCGTAACGCGAAGGTCGTCTCCGTCTGACCGGCCGGAGTCCGGGAACCGTCATGCAGATCTTCAAGAACAAGACGAACATCGACTTCATCAGCAAGCGCAAGCCCGCGCTGTTTCTCTCCACGCTGCTGAACCTGGCGATCATCGTCGGCATCGCCGCCTTCGGCTTCAACTTCGGCGTGGACTTCGCGGGTGGCACGGTGGTGGAGGTGAAGTTCGACCACCCCATCACCGCCGAGGAGGTCCGCGAGCGCGCGGACAAGGGCGGCCTGCCGGACGTCAGCGTGCAGAACATCGGCGCGGCGGAGGAGAACACCTTCCTGCTCCGCATGGGCGGCGTCACGCAGCTCAACGAGGAGAGCGGTGCCAAGGGCAAGGAGGCCCTGGAGGCGCTGGGGGGCGTGCGCAACGTCTACTCGGACCTGCCCAACGGCATCATCCGCTTCCGCGCGGCGCAGCCCATGGACTCCGACACCGTCAAGAAGGCGGTGGAGTCGGCGGGCATCGGCGTGCAGGAAGTGCGTGACCTGGGCGAGGCCCAGGGCGGCACGGGCTACGACTACCAGGTGGTGGCCAGCGGCATGGCGGACCGCGTGTTCGCCGCGCTCAACGCCGGGCTGGAGAAGCCGGACTTCGAGCAGCGCCGCGTGGACTACGTCGGTCCGCAGGTGGGCAAGCAGCTGCGCAACCGCGGCGTCATGGCCCTGCTGTACTCGATGGTCGCCATCCTCATCTACGTGGCGTTCCGGTTCGACTTCAAGTTCGGTCCGGGCGCGCTCTTGTCCATGGTCCATGACGTCATCATGGTGGCGGGCTACTACCTGGTGAGCCGGCGCGAGTTCAACCTGACGGCCATCGCGGCGCTGCTGACGGTGGTCGGCTACTCCGTCAACGACACCATCGTCATCTACGACCGCATCCGCGAGGACATGGCCAAGTTCAAGGGCAAGCCCTTCGCGGAGGTCATCAACATCGCCATCAACGACACGCTGGGCCGCACCATCATCACCTCCGGCACCACGGCGCTGTCGCTCATCGGTCTGCTCATCTTCGGCGTGGGCGAAATCTTCGACTTCGCCATGGCGATGCTGGTGGGCATCGTGGTCGGTGTGTACTCGACCATCTACATCGCCAGCCCGCTGACCATCTGGCTGGACGAGCGCGCCGCGGCGAAGGAAGCCCGTCTGCGCGCCAGCGGCAACGTGGACCACCAGCAGCCGAACGCTGCGTGAGCCATCCGCACCTGAGGCCTTCCTTCCGTTGAGGAAGGCCTCGGGCGATGGACACCGACAGGGCCCTCTTCCTTCACGGGAAGCAGGGCCCTCGGTGTTTCAGGGGGCCTGTCAGAAGCGCGCGCCCAGCGTGAGCGAGGCGTCCAGCAGGCCGCCGTTGGCGTCCTCCACGGCCCCGTCCGCCCAGCCTTCGCTGAGGAGGACGCGGTACGTGGTCCGGATGCCCGCCGTGAGCGCGCCGCGGTTGAACTCCACGCCCGCGGCCAGGGGTACCTCCGGCGTCGTGTCCGACTGGTAGAGGTCCTCCACCGGGCCGCGGACGTTCATGTGGGAGACGCCCAGGCCCGCGCCGACGAAGGGCCGGACGGTGGTGAGGAAGGGCGGTGACACCTTCACCAGCGCGCTGCCGCCCTGCCGGACGAGCGAGGGCTGCTCCAGCAGGCGGCTGTCGGTGAGGCCGTTGCGTGAGCCCTCGTAGCCCACCTCGAAGCCGAGGAAGGTGGTGGGCTGGATGTTGAGCGTCACACCCCAGGCCGGGCCCGTGCTCGTCAGGTCGCCCAGGCCTCCGGTGTAGTCGCCCACGCCGCCGCGGAGGAACACATTCAGGTCACCGCGTTTGCCGTCGCGCCGCTCCTGCGCTGCCGCCGAACCCGCGGTGCCCAGCGTGGCGAATGCCAGGGCCAGCGTGGCGGCCCGGATACCTCTTGGATGCATGCTCGACCTCACTGTTTTCGGGTGTGCGTTTGAACCTGCTCACCGGCGACCGACCGTGCGTGAACCAGCGTGCCACCACACGTGCGCTTGTCTGAACGCCCGTGCAGGAGGGGAAGTGTCGGGCTCAAGGTTGGACTGTCCTGGTCAGACGTCTGAGGTACTGTCGCTTTCGTAGCCAATTCATCCCGCCAACTCCCCTCGGAGAAGGCGAGGAGGAGCGTCGAGCGTGCGGTGGTTGCTTCCAGATGTGGTCGAGCAGGAAGTGGCGTCCCTCGCGGGGGAGCTGTCACTGCACCCGCTCGCGGCGAAGGTGCTCCTGCACCGTGGCTACCGCACCCCTGAGTCCGCCTCGGCGTTCCTGTCGGACCGGTTGGCGGACCTGCCGGACCCGTTCCGCATGAAGGGGATGCCGGGGGCGGTGGACCGCATCATCCGGGCGATTCGTTCGCGGGAGAAGGTGACGCTCTACGGTGACTACGACGTGGACGGCGTCTGCTCCACGTCGCTGCTGTACCTCTTCATGAAGGAGCTGGGCGCGCCGCCCGCGACGTACATCCCCCACCGGCTGGACGAAGGCTACGGCCTCAACGTCGGCGCGGTGGAGCGCATCGCCGCGGAGGGCACGCGGGTGCTGGTGACGTTGGACTGCGGCATCACCTCGGTGGCGGAAATCACCCGCGCCAAGGAGCTGGGCCTGGACGTGCTGGTGGTGGACCACCACACCGTGCCGCCCACGCTGCCGCCCGCGGTGGCGGTGCTCAACCCGCACCAGCCTGGCTGTGAGTACCCGACGAAGGCGCTGTGCGCCGCGGGCGTGGCCTTCAACTTCTGCATGGGCATCCGCAAGCGCCTGCGCGACGAAGGCTTCTTCGCCACCCGGAAGGAGCCCAACCTCCGGTCCATGATGGACCTGGTGGCGCTGGCCACGGTGGCGGACGTGGTGCCGCTCACCGGCGCCAACCGCATCCTGGTGACGCACGGCCTCCAGGAGCTGAGCGCGGGCCGCCGGCCGGGCGTGCGGGCCTTGAAGGAAGTGGCGGGCATGGACCCGGACGCCTCCGTCACCGCGGGGCAGGTGGGTTTCCGCCTGGGGCCCCGCATCAACGCGGCGGGCCGGCTGCATGACGCCTCGCTGGGACTTCAACTGCTGTGCTCGGAGTCCCCGGAGACGGCGCGCTCACTGGCTGCGGTGTTGGATCGCGCCAACGCGGAGCGCCAGGGCATCGAGAGCAGCATCCTCACGCAGGCGCTGGCCCAGGCGGAGTCGCTGAAGGAGGCGCGCGGCCTGGTGCTGTACGACGAAGGCTGGCACCCGGGCGTCATCGGCATCGTCGCCTCGCGCGTGGTGGAGCGCTTCTACCGGCCCACCGTCATGGTGGGGGTGAAGGACGGCGTGGGGAAGGGCTCGGCGCGCAGCATCGAGGCCTTCCACCTCCATGACGCGCTCAGTGGCTGCGCGGAGCTGCTGACGCGCTTCGGCGGCCACAAGCACGCCGCGGGGCTCACCATCGACGCGGAGCGGCTGCCCGCCTTCCGGGAGGCCTTTGAGAAGATTGCCTACCAGCGCCTCACGCCGGAGGACCTCATCCCCCGGTGCCGCGTGGACGCGGTGGTGAATCCCAACGAACTGGACGCTCACGCCGTTGAGTCGCTCCAGCGGCTGGGCCCCTTCGGGCAGGGCAATCCGGAGCCCGTGCTGGTGCTGCGCCGACAAGTGGCTCGCCCGCGCGTGCTGCAGCCCAAGTCTGGCACCGGCAGCGGCCATCTCAAGCTGGCCCTGGCGGACGCACCGGAGCTGGACGCCATCGGCTTCAACATGGCGGACCGGGCCACGCTGGTGGATGGCCCGGTGGACCTGGCGTTTCAGGCCGGCTTCGACACGTTCCGAGGCCAGCGCAAGCTGTCTCTGCGGCTCAAGGACCTGCGCGTGGCCGCCTAGCGGCCGTGGCGCTCAGGCAATGCCCCAGCGGACGCGGCCCGGCGTCATCAGCGCGCCGACGCGGGCCAGCTCGTTGAAGCGGAAGCGCTCCGCCTGCCTTTCGAAGGCGTGGCGGCACCGCTCCGAGCAGAAGAAGTAACGGCGCTTCTTGTACTCGGCGGTGGGACGGCCCTCGGGTGTGTCCAAGGCCTTCCCACATACGGGGTCCAAGTGCTGTCCCTGTCCCTGCGCGTTCTTCATCGCTCGCCTCCCAGCCCCCAGGGGAACCCAGGTTCCCATCCCGGTGGAAATAGGAGCACACGGCGTGCCAGTCCCAACTCCTTGAAGTCGCAAGGAGGGGGTACGGGCGAAGAGGGGAGGCGGTGGAAAAAACTTCATGGCCGCCCGCCGGATGCAGCGCGGCGAGCGGCCGGTGAAGGCGACTTCAGAAGGCGGTGCCGAGGCTGCCGCCCAGGAAGAAGTCGTTGTGGTAGCCCCGGCGGTAGCCCATGGCCTCCAGCCGGAAGGCGAGGCGGAAGTTACCGGAGGAGGTCAGCCGGGGCCGGCCGCGGAAGCCCACGCCGTACTGAAGCAGCGGCTTGCTGCCGCTGACCTTCGTCTCCACCGTGTCGATGGTGATGGTCGACGACGTGTACGCGATGCCGCCACCCGCCTGGGCGAAGAAGCCGAAGTCGGACTTGCCGAGCTTCAGCTCATAGGCCGGGGCAATGGTGAAGTAGTGGAGGTGCGTCTTGCCCTGGATGAAGTCGGTGCCGTCGCTGGTGCCGCCGAACGTCCAGCGCACGTCGGCCCAGAGGGCCTCGCGAAGCGACTCGTTGTCGAGGATGCGGCCGTACTCCCACGTGGCGCGCACGCCCAGGCCCAGGCGCGTCTCCGCGGCCCGGCCGCGCGGGCTGTCCAGGAAGAGGGCGCCGGTGATGAACTCCATGGCCACGCCCAGGTTCGGGTCGTCGAGCCCGGAGAGGGGTTTGAAGCCGTCCTCGCCATCGTCGTACTCCTGCTCGGAGACGCGGCGGAAGTCGTCCGCCTCGTCCACCTTGGGGCGGACGCCGTCATAGGAGTCGGAGGCGTCGTTGGCGGGCTCCTCGTCCGGGTAGGCGTAGGGGTCGTCCTCGTCCTGGGCCAGGGCGGGAGCGGACAGGGCGAGGCTGCTCAGGGCGCAACGCAAGAGCCACGTCTTCACGGAAGCAGTCCTCATGCTCACAGGTCCAGGCGGGGGCAGGTGGTGCCACCCGCGGTGCTGGGCGGGCACATGTTGGGGTCGTTGCCGACGAGCTGCTCGCGCGGAATCTGGAGGTGGTCCATCAGCTCGTTGCAGACGGCCTCCTTCAGGCGCAGGTCGGTGATGTGGGTGATGATGGCGCTGGCGGCCACGGCCAGGGTGAAGCGGGACTGGTCCGCCAGCGTGGCGCGCGCCAGCTGGTAGAGGCCGGGCGTCGTCGTGCTCTCGTCGTTGTACGAGGCGACGATGGCGCGCAGCAGCACGTCGCGCTGACCGGTGGCCTCGCCGGCCTGGTAGAGCGCGCTGGCGAGCAGCGTGCCCACCCGGTACTCGTTGCCGCTGAACGCGCTCAGGTTCTGGTTGTACAGCTGGTTCAGCAGGGACGCGTCCATGCAGCGGTCCACGCGGGCCAGGTCCCGGTCCTCGGTGACTTGTCCGTACAGGTTGCCGTGGAAGGACGTGGAGAAGAAGCGGGAGTCACAGCCCTTGCCGCCCTGGGTCGTCTGGCAGGTGGCGCCGTACGCGTGGTAGTCCGCGAGCCCCTCGTCGAAGGACTTGAGGATGTTGGCGCCCGGGCTGGCGCCGGCTTGCTGCCACAGCGTGAGCGCCTCCGGGAACTGCTGGCCGTTGTAGGCCTTCAGGTTGAAGACGCGGTGCGCGTATTCGTGGGCGATGACGCCGGCGTTGATGGCCAGCGGGGCGCGCTGGAGCTTGTCGAAGGGCAGCACCAGGAACGACTCCAGTACGGAGAAGTACATGGCGTTGTCGCTCATCGGGTCCTTGTCCACGTCCGCGAGCACGAACTCCGGGAAGTAGTACGTGGTGACGGGGTCCTTGAAGTCCGCAGCGGGGATGTTGCCCACGACACGGAAGTAATCGTAGGCGCGCTCCATGCTGTAGTACGCCGTCACCATGTTCCAGGTGTGGAAGTCCGCCGGCCAGAGGACGCCGCCCTGGGAGATGTAGTTGGCGCTGACGTCACGGCCGGCGTTCTTGAGCAGCGCGTTGGCGTAGCCTTCCGGCGTGGTGGCGTTGTTCAGGTCCGGGTCCTGGGAGTCGATGACGATGCGCGCGCCTCCCTGGAGGTCGGCCACCGTGCCCTTGAGGCCGACGATGTCGGAGATGGTCTTCAGCTCCACCTCCTGGGGGACGTACTGGCCATTGCTGGAGAGCACCAGGGCACTGACCTTGACGGGCGCGGTCGAATCGGGCGCACAGCCGGCGGCCAGTCCGAGCGCGGCGGTCGAGGCGATGACTGTTCGGAGCATGCCGCCGTTTTACTCCGGACCGCCCGGAACGTGTATTCCCCCCGGCCGTCACATTCGCGAGCACGGCGGCCGGCCGGCCGGTGCGCCCGGGGCTCGCGGGCGGCTTTGGAACCCGGAATCCGCACTGATTCCGACGGTTTGAGGCGTACCCGGGGCGCTCGGACTCCTTGACGCGTCGTTTCCGCGATCCGTATGGTGCTTCGCCTTCTCCCCCCTTCGAATCCAGCAGGCGGTGCCATGGCAGTCCCGTTCATCTCCGAGGTCAAGCGTACCCACACTTGCGGTCAGCTCACCGCGACCAACGTCGGCGAGGAAGTCGTCCTCTTCGGCTGGGTGCACAACCGCCGAGACCACGGCGGCGCGGTGTTCATCGACCTGCGAGATCGGGATGGCCTCACGCAGGTGGTGTTCGAGCCGGACCACGCGGAGGCGCACGCGCTCGCCGGCAGCCTCCGGCTGGAGTACTGCGTGGGCGTGCGCGGCAAGGTCGTCTCGCGCGGGAAGAACGTGAACCCGAAGATGAAGACGGGTGAAATCGAGGTCCGGGCCAGCGACCTCACCATCTTCAACCGTTCGGAGCCGACGCCGTTCCCCGTCGAGGACAGCATCGACACGTCCGAGGAGAAGCGCCTGGCCCACCGCTTCCTGGACCTGCGCCGCGCGCCGCTCCAGCACTCGCTGATGACGCGCTCGAAGATGAACGCGCTGACGCGCTCGTACATGGTGGACAACGGGTTCCTGGAGCTGGAGACGCCCTTCATGGGCAAGTACACGCCGGGCGGCGCGCGCAACTTCCTGGTCCCCAGCCGTCTCAACGCGGGCAAGTTCTACGCGCTGGCGGAGAGCCCGCAGCTCTACAAGCAGCTGTTCATGGTGGCGGGCTTCGACCGGTACTTCCAGATCGTCAAGTGCTTCCGTGACGAGGACCTGCGCGTGGACCGGCAGCCGGAGTTCACGCAGATCGACGTGGAGATGAGCTTCGTCACCCAGGACGACATCTTCACGATGATTGAGGGCCTGCTGAAGAAGCTGTGGGGCGAGGTGCTGGGCATCGACATCCCCACGCCCTTCATGCGGATGGACTTCTACGAGTCCATGGCCAAGTACGGCAACGACAAGCCGGACCTGCGCTTCGGGCTGGAGCACGTGGTGCTCACCGACCTGATTCGCGAGCACGGCGAGGGCGGCGGCGTCCCGATGATTTGGGAGGCGGTGCAGAACAAGGGCATCGTCAAGGCGATGGTCGTCCCCGCGGAGAAGGCGATGAGCCGCGCGGAGAGCGACAAGCTGGAGGAGTTCGCCAAGCAGGCGGGCGCCAAGGGCCTGGCCCGCGCGAAGGTGGCGGAGGGGGGCGAGTGGACGCAGTCCCCGCTGTCCAAGACGATCAGCCCCGCGCTGCGGCAGGCCATCAACCAGGCCGTGGGCGCGAAGACGGGCGACCTCCTCCTGTTCCAGTTCGGCAAGGAGGCGCTGGTCCACACGGTGATGGCCAACCTGCGCGTGCACGTGGCCAAGAAGCTGGGCCTGATTCCGGAGTACGGCAGCGGAGGCCAGTGGAAGTTCCTGTGGGTCGTGAACCCGCCGCTGTTCGAGTACGACGACGAGACGAACACCTGGGCGGCGGCGCACCACGCCTTCACGCGTCCGCACGACGAG
The DNA here is from genome assembly GCF_006547355.1 of Myxococcus sp. AB036A. NCBI lineage: Bacteria > Pseudomonadati > Myxococcota > Myxococcia > Myxococcales > Myxococcaceae > Myxococcus > Myxococcus sp. AB036A. Next base: position 22,440 of record NZ_VHLC01000073.1, read on the forward strand.
GACGTGGCCTACCTGCTCACGGACCCAGGCCGGGTGAAGTGCCACCGCTACGACGTGGTGCTCAACGGCTTCGAGATTGGCGGCGGCTCCATCCGTCTGCATGACCCGAAGGTGCAGGCGGAGGTGTTCAAGGCGCTGGGCATCAGCGACGAGGACGCGCGCGCCAAGTTCGGCTTCCTGCTGGACGCGCTGAAGTTCGGTGCTCCGCCGCACGGCGGCATCGCGCTGGGCATGGACCGGCTGGCCATGCTGCTCACGGGCGCCGAGTCCCTGCGTGACGTGATTCCGTTCCCGAAGTCGAAGACGGGCACCGACCTGATGACGGGCGCCCCCGGCGACGTGGATGACCGGCAGCTGCGTGAGATTCACGTGCGGCCGGTGCCTGTGGCGCCCAAGGCCTAGTCCGTCAGACGCGAGCCCTCGCTCGCGCGGTCCCGCCACCCCTTTTGACGCGGGGTGGCGGCGGGCCCGCCGTGCCCTGAACATGGCCACGGAGTGGAGTGCCGGTGCGCAACCGCGTAAACAGGGAGGGCCAAGGGAGGGGTAGGGCCAGATGAAGACGTTCCTCGTGGTCAATCCGCGCAGCGCCAACGGGCAGACGGGAAAGCGCTGGGCGGAGATTTCCGCGCAGGTCGGCAGGGCGCTGGGCGACTTCGGCCACGGCTTCACCCAGGGTGGCATGGACGCGGCGCGCATCACCCGCCAGGCGCTCCTGGACGGGTACGAGTGCATCGTCGCGGTGGGGGGCGACGGCACGCTCAACGAAGTCACCAACGGCTTCTTCGAGGACGGCAAGGCGCTGAATCCGAACGCGGCGCTGGGGCTGATTCCCCGGGGCACGGGTGGCGACTTCCGGCGCACCTTCGGGTGGGACCTGGAGCTGGCCTCGTCGTTGGAGCGGCTGCGCTCCGGCACGACGGAGCCGTTCGACGTGGGCCAGCTGGAGTTCATCGACCACGCGGGCCAGCCCGCCACGCGCTACTTCGCCAACATCGCCTCGTTCGGTGTGAGCGCGGTGGTGGCCCAGGAGGTCAACCAGAGCAGCAAGGCCCTGGGTGGCCACCTGAGCTTCATGTGGGGCACGCTGAAGGGGCTGGTGAAGTACTCGGAGCGGCAGGTGCGGCTGTCGGTGGACGGGGGCCCGGAAGAGGTGGTGAGTGTCACCGCCGTGGCCGTGGCCAACGGCCGCTACTTCGGCAGCGGCATGTTCGTCGCGCCGGACGCCGTCACCCACGACGGCCTCTTCGACGTCACCATCTGGTCCAACTACAGCCTGAGCGACTTCATCCTCAAGTCGAAGGGCGTCTACAACGGCTCGCACGTGAACTGGAAGGGCACCCGGCGCCTGCGCTGCCGCACCCTGCGCGCCGAGCCCGTGGACGGCGGCGACGTCTTCCTGGACGTGGATGGCGAGACGCCGGGCCGCCTCCCGTGCACCATGACGCTGCTGCCCGGGGCCATCCGCCTCAAGGTGCTGTAGCGCTCACGCGTCCCGATTCGTCGCCCGGTCGCCTGTCGAGCGACATGGCACTTGGGACGTGGGGCTGGACTGAGGCAACCTCCTGCATCCCGTGGCGTCCGGCGTTAGGTGCGCTGGACGCTCGGCACCGTGCCCGCGGTGCCTGCTGTATTGGCCCAGGAGACGCGCCATGCCCCAAGAGCGAGGACCCGCACAGCTCGACCTCTTCACCGGCGCCGTGGAGCCGCCCGCCAAGGGCCGCAAGGGCGCGCAGCCCGTGGAGCCCGCGGCCGTGCCGGAGTCGCTGGCCACGCTGGGGCGGGAGCTGCCGCAGGGGGTGTTCCTCGGGACGTCCTCGTGGACGTTCCCGGGCTGGTCCGGCATCGTCTATGACCATGAGGCCTCCGCCTCACAGCTCGCGCGGGAGGGACTGGCCGCCTACGCGCACCACCCGGTGCTGCGCACGGTGGGCATCGACCGGACCTTCTACGGCCCCATCGCCTCCAGCGCCTTCGCCGAGTACGCCGCCCAGGTGCCGGACACCTTCCGCTTCCTGGTGAAGGCCCATGAGGTCTGCACCCTGGCGCGCTTCCCGCTGCACGAGCGCTACGGCGCGCAGCGGGGACAAACCAACGAGCGCTTCCTCCATGCCGCCTACGCCACGGAGGCCGTCGTCATGCCCTTCGTGGAGGGGCTGGGAGAGAAGGCGGGGCCGCTCGTCTTCCAGTTTCCGCCGCAGGACCCGCAGGCGCTCGGCGGGCCCGCGCGCTTCGTGGAGCGGCTGCACGCCTTCTTCGCCGCGCTGCCGAAGGGGCCGTTGTACGCGGTGGAGCTGCGCAACGAGGAGCTGCTCACGGAGGGGCTGGCCCAGGCGCTGGCGGACGTGGGCGTCAGTCCGGTGCTGGCGGTGTGGGCGCACATGCCGCCCGTGGGCCGGCAGGCGAAGCTCACTCGCGCCTTCGAATCCCGCGCGCTGGTGGTGCGGTGGATGCTCCCGCCGGACCTCGGCTACGAAGAGGCGCGCGCCCGTTACGCGCCGTTCAACCAACTGGTGGACGAGGACGTCCCCACGCGCGATGTCCTGGCCCGGGTGTGCCTGGCGGCGCTGCGCCGGGACAAGCCCACCTTCATCACCATCAACAACAAGGCCGAGGGCAGCGCGCCACTGTCCGCTATCAAACTGGCCGAGCGCGTCGTCCTGGGCAGGCGGGAAGAGGCCGAGCGTCAGGCCACCCCCCGTTGAGTGTCACTTGCCACTGAGCACGCGTCTTGCTTACCTGTGGGGCCATGACAGTCATGACGGTTGCGGCACTGGTGGTCCAGCTGATGTCCGCAGGGGGCGCAGGCGCCCAGGGCGAGCAGGCAGCCGGCCGCCAGCAAGGCGACCCGGGCAGCATCTCCACGAACCTCTCCGCGCTGAAGGGCGAAGTCTCATCGCTGTCCGAGCGCTTCAAGGCCGCCCGCGAGCGGCGCCGCTTGCAGGCGGAGAAGGAGAAGCAGGAGTGGGAGCGTGAGCCGAAGGCGCCTGCCAGTCCTCGACGCGAATGAGCCGCCGCTCCCGCCCGAAGGGCCGGAGCCGCCGCCTTCCGAGGACGAAGCGGTAGAAATTCCCATTGATGGGAACCTGGACCTGCACCTCTTCCACCCGCGCGACGTGAAGGACCTGGTGGTGGAGTACCTCTGGGCGTGCCGGCAGAAGGGCGTCCTGGACGTGCGCATCATCCACGGCAAGGGCACCGGCGCGCTGCGGCGCACCGTGCAGTCGCTGCTCCCCAGGCTGCCGGAGGTGGAGTCGTTCCGTTCCGCGGGCGAAGGGGACGGAGGCTGGGGCGCGACGTGGGTGCGCCTGCGCCCAGCGGACTACGACAGCCAGAAGTAGGCAGAGGCGATGAGGGCGCGCTTCTCCGTCACCTTCGCCTTGTTGGCCAGATCCGCCAACTGCCGGTCCTTGGAGGCGTACCGCTTCTCCTCTTCGTTGCGGAGCGAGGACAGCTTGCGGCGGTACTCGCGCTCCATCCGGTCGGAGTGCGCGCGGGCCTTGGCCTTGTCGGCGATGTCCTCGGCCAGCCCCACCTGTTTGCGCGCTTCAGTCCACGTCTGCCGCGCGGCTTCCACGGCCTCACGCGACTCCATGAGGCAGTCCTCGACGTAGCGGTCCGCGCGCTCCTTGGCCTTGTCCAGCTCCAGGGCGTTGCGCCGCTCCGCGGCCCGGACGATTTCGTCCTTCGCCGCCATCAGCGCCTGCTCCTGCATCAGTTGCACGGACACCGGCGCGGGCTGACGCCGCCGCTCCGGCTTCGCCGCCAGCTTCACGAAGTGCGCGCCGTCCGCCATGGGCAGGGCGCGGAAGCCGTCCCTGTCGCGCACGAGCACCAGGTGGGCCAGCTTCTCCTCGGGCTTGAGGCCGGTCGTCTCGAACTTGTACGCGAACCACCAGCCCTCGCTGCCCGCGAGCCGCGCCAGCCGTGACGGCAGTCCCGCCGCGTCCAGTTGCAGGTAGCTCACCGCGTCCTGGGTGCGCTCCTTGACGGCATAGGCGGCCTTGGCCACCTCCAGCCGCCCCGAGTTGCGGCTGCCCAGAACGGACGCGGTGAGGGCACGGGCCTCCTGCTGACGCTTGGCCAGGGCCTCCTTCGTCTGCTCGTTCTGTCCGCGCAGCCGGCGCCGCACGTCGCCGTCGAAGCGCTCCAGCACCACCGAGCGCATCTCCGTCATGCGCTTGCTGATGCGGCCTTCCAACTCCTCGCGGAGCTTGTCGAAGGCGATGTTGATGTCCTCGGGCTTCCGGCAGGACTGGTAGATGTCCAGGACGCGCCGCTCGAAGTCGACGCCGCTCTCCAGCGCGCCCAGGATTTCGTCGGACGCGCCGAACACGCCGTCGAAGAGGTTCAGCTTCTTCTCCAGCAGTTCGAAGAGGCGGGCGTCCGCCGCGTTCATCCGGTTGAGGAAGTTGATGACCAGCACGTCCCGCTGCTGGCCGTAACGGTGGCAGCGGCCGATGCGCTGCTCCACGCGCTGCGGGTTCCAGGGCAGGTCGTAGTTCACCACCAGGTTGCAGAACTGGAGGTTGAGGCCCTCGGCGCCGGCTTCGGTGCAGATGAGGATCTGCGTGCGGTGGCGGAACTCCTCCACCAGCGCGCGCCGGTCCTCGGGCGTGCCCGCGTCTCCGGACAGCAGGGAGATCTTCCCCTGGTAGCCGCTCTCCGACAGGAGGTTGAAGAGGTACTGCTGCGTGCGCTTGGACTCGGTGAAGATGAGCGCCTTCTCCGGCCAGCCGTGCGACTTCATCACGGCGAAGGTCCGGTCCAGGCCGCGCTTGAGCGCCTCGCCCTTGGCGTTGACCTTGATGGAGTCCGCCAGGTCCGCGTACTGGCGCAGCTCCCAGACCTCCTGCTCCAGCGCGCGGACGTTGGGCGCCTTGGCCGGGTCGTCCGACCACTCCTCGCCCTCCTCGACGAACTGCTTGGCCTCCTCGGGCTCGAACATCGCCAGGGCCTGCTGGCCCAGCTTCGCCGCCTGGAGCCGCTTCTCCAGGTTGTCCGACAGCCGGCGCAGGGTGGGGGCGATGGCGTAGGTGGAGGACGCCAGCAGCTTGCGGTAGCAGAGCGTCAGCAGCGTCTTCTTGCCGGGCTCAATCGCCGCGGCCTCGGAGCGCTGGAGGTACTCGCTGACCTTCTCGTAGAGGTCGTGCTCCTCAGGGGAGGGGGTGAAGTCCTCCACGATGGAGCGGCGGTTGGTGTAGCGGACGTATTCGCGCACCTGCCGGCGCAGGGTGCGCTGCACCACGGGGGCCAGCCGCTCCTTCAGCTCGATGGCGGCGGCCTCCGGCATGCCACCGGCCTCGTCCGTCCGGTAACGGCTGCGGAAGGCGTGCTCGGGCCCGAGGATCTGCTCGTCCAGCAGGGACATCAGCCCGAACAGCTCCATCAAGTCATTCTGGAGCGGGGTAGCGGTGAGCAGCAGCTTGGGCTTGCCGGCCAGGGACGCCTTCAGGGCCTGGCCCATCTTGTTGTTGGCCCGGTGCGCGTTGCGCAGGCGGTGGGCCTCGTCGATGACCACCAGGTCCCAGGGAATCTCCGCCGTCAGGTGCGCTTTGTTCGCCGCGAAGGGGTGCGAGCAGATGACGGGGAAGGGCTGGTCGAAGCAGTTCCCCGTGGCGCGCACGGTGCGACCGTCCACCAGGACGCTGTCCAGGTCGAACTTCTCCCGCAATTCGCTGTTCCACTGCGCGCGCAGCGTGGCGGGCGCCAGGATGAGGATGCGCGACTTCCCCTCGGCCATCAGCTGGGCGATGACGAGCCCCGCCTCAATGGTCTTCCCCAGGCCCACCTCGTCGCCCAGCATGCAGCCGCCGCGCGACAGCGAGTCGAGCGCGAACATGGCGCCTTCGACCTGGTGCGGGTTGAGGTCCACCTTCGCTTCCGACAGCGCTCCCGCCAGCCGTTGCTGCGTGTCACCGCTGCGCGCCAGCAGTTCCTCTGCCAGCAGCCGCTCATGGAAGGGCGTCAACGCCGTGGGGGCCGCCGCCGACTCGGACTCCATCCGTGCCGCCACCGCCGCCGCCGCCGCGTCCGCCTCAACCTCCACCCTGAATCCCCTCGCGACCTCCGCCAAGACCTTCTCCATCCGTGGTGTTTTCGAGGTCGCCCACCGTCACGGCGGGCGAGGACCGGCCATTTTGTTGACGCGCGCCTATCTGTAAAGGGGGTCGTGTCCGAGGCCGAAAAATCGGCCTCCGCGCGATTGGCATGCTTCTTTGCGAGCGGCGTCGATACACGTTGACTGCACACTGCGTACAAAACTTTCGCTGGACTTGACGTAGAGGCCTAGAGCAGTCCGCGCGCCTTCACGTCCAGGTAGGCGTTGAGCGCGGCCGCGCCGAAGCCGCGCGCGGGGGCTCGGATCACCAGCGCGCCCGCGTCCCGCAGGGTGGTGGCCGTCCGCCGGTACTCCGTCTCCAGCCGTGCCGCGGCCTGGCGCGCGTAGGCATCCTGCGTCTGCGCGGGCACGCCGTGGGCCGCCGCCTGGACGTCCTCGTCCAGCAGCGAGGCGACGACGGGCAGGTGCCGGGGGCGCAGCGCCAGCGTGCGCGTGAGGAGGCTGGCGGAGGCGTCCGGGTCCACCAGGTCCGTGAACAGCACCACCAGGGCGCGCCGCGTCTGGCGTGCAAAGGCGAAGTCGAAGGCGCGGCCGTAGTCGCTCTCCTCGAGCGCGGCCTCGGTGCGGTAGAGTGATTCGGTGATGAGCCGCAGGTGCTCGCGGCCCTTGCGTGGCGGTAGGTAGGCCCGCACGCCGCTGGCGAACGCCAGCACGCCGACTACGTCACCGGCCTCCAGTCCCACGCGCGCCAGCCGCAGCGCCGCGTCCACCGCATGGTCCAGCTTGCGCCGCTCCTGGATGCGGCCCGCCATGTGCCGGCCGCAGTCGAGCAGCAAGAGCACCGGCTGGTGCTGCTCTGGCTGCCACGTGCGCACCAGGGTGTGGGCGTGGCGCGCGGACGCCTTCCAGTCGATGTGGCGGTAGTCGTCGCCGGGGCGGTACTCGCGCAGCGACTCGAACTCCCGGCCCTCCGAGGCGCGCCGCCGCTGTGTGCGCGCGGAAGGGGCGTCCGAGGCGTGGGCCAGCGCCAGCGCTTCGCGGGTGAGCGCGGTGAGGTCCGGGTACACCTTGACGTCCATCGTCGCGGGGACGCGGACCTGTCGCGCGCACAGGCCCAGGGGGCCTCGCAGCCGCAGGTGCACGTCCCCGAAGCGGGCGTCACCCCGCGAAGGCGGCGTGACGAAGTAGGTGAGCTCCTGGGGCGTGGTCCGTGCCGCGGGCAGGGTGAGGGATTGCCGGTGCCCGCTGCTGGCCATGTCCTCGGGCGGCTCGTCGCGGACCTCCACGTGCAGTGGCGCGGTGCCGGTGTCCTGGCGCTCCATCGCCACGTGCACGGCGTTGCGCGTGCCGGAGGAGAGGACGGGCTCCACGCGCCGCCAGACGCAGACGCTCTGGGCGCGGGGGGCCCGGAGGAAGTCCACGGCGCAGAGGGCCAGCACGGCCACGTCCGTCGCCAGCGCGAGCCAGCCGAACGCGGGGCTGGCCACCGCGAGCGCCGCCGGGAGGAGTCCCGCCGCCAGCAGGGCCACGGCGAGGCCGGTGGGGACGGGGCGCCCGGCGCTCACCGGGGCACTCGGACCCGCTCGAGCGTCTGCTTCAGCACGTCGTCCGCGGTGATGCCTTCCACCTCGGCCTCGGCCTTGAGGAGCAGCCGGTGGTTGAGGACGCTGAAGGTGACGGCCTTGACGTCATCCGGGGTGACGAAGTCCGTGCCCATCAGCGCGGCGCGGGCCTTGGAGGCCGCGAGCAGCGCCTGGGCCGAGCGGGGGCTGGCGCCCAGGCGCACGCGTGGGTTGGTGCGCGTCTCCCGGACGATGGCCACCACGTACTGGATGATGGAGTCGTCACACGACACGCGGGCGGCGCGCGCCTGCAGCTCCAGCAGCGTGGGCGCATCCAGCACCTGGCGGGTGGTGGCCGGCTTGCCTTCGCGCTGGTGGAAGGCGCGGAGCATCGTCGTCTCCGCCGAGGCCTCCGGGTAGCCCACGCGCACGCGCATGAGGAAGCGGTCCAACTGGGCCTCCGGCAGCGGGTAGGTGCCCTCCAGCTCCAGGGGGTTCTGCGTGGCCACGACGAAGAAGTGGGGCGGCAGCGCGTGGGACACGCCGTCGATGGTGACCTGCCGCTCCTCCATGGCCTCCAGGAGCGCGGCCTGCGTCTTGGGCGGGGTGCGGTTGATTTCGTCCGCGACCACCACCTCCGTGAAGATGGGGCCCTTCACGAGGCGGAAGGCGTGGTCCTGGGGCTGGAAGACGTTGGTGCCCAGGATGTCCGCCGGCATCAGGTCCGGGGTGAACTGGATGCGCGTGAAGAGCAGCCCCAGCGCGCCGGCCATGCTGCGCGCGGTGAGCGTCTTGGCCACGCCGGGCACGCCCTCCAGCAGCACGTGGCCGCGCGCGAGGAAGGCCGTCACCAGGTCCTCCAGCACGCGCTGCTGTCCGAAGACGGCCGCGTCGAGCGCGGCGGTGAGACGGGGGAGGGGAGAGGCGTCGGACATGGTGGCCGGTGACGCTAGCCCGCTGCCGCGGAGGGCGGCAGCGCTTTTTCATTCGAGGCGCGGAGGCTCAGTGCGAGGACTGGCCCTTGAGCCCCAGCAGCGTGCCGCCCAGTGTGGCGACCGCGCCGAGGATGGCCACGTAGACGCCGAAGCTGGGCGATGAGTTCATCATCTCCGAGTTGCCGATGGGCGTGGGCACCATCGTCGTGTCGGACGACACCTTGATGAACACGACGCACCAGATGAGGCACACGATGCTGACGATGAGCTGGCCCATCCACGGCACCACCGGGTTCACGTTCGGGAGCGAGCCCTTGACGCGCACCGTGACAGCCGTCAGCAGGAGGATGGACATGATGAAGGCGCCGAAGCCCAGGCTCATCAGGCCGAGCACGTCTCCATCCACCGCCGTCTCCTTCCACGGAAGGAAGCACGACATCAGCACCACCGCCGCGCCCCAGAACGCAACCTTGTCGCCACCCTGGAGCTGAGCGAACAGCTCCTTCGCGTCACGGATGAGCTCATCCGGGTCGGTGACGGCGCTGCTACCACGGTCGTTCGAGTCCGCGCGGTCCCACGGGTCCACCGAGGCCGCGGGCTCGGGAGCGGGCGCCTTGCGAGGCGCGGGCCGAGGCGCCGCTGCGCGCGACGCACGCTGCTGCGGCGCACTGCGGGCGATGTCCTCCATGCTCCGGATGTTGGTGGAGTCTGAGTCGGGCGGCGGCGCGGCGGCGGGCCGACTTCCGGACTTGCCTGCGGCCGGACGTGGGCGCCGCGGGGGAGGCGGCCTGGCGGCTCGGCGGGGGTCCTCCGCCGCGTCCGTGGACTCCTCAGACTCTTCGGCCGGCGGTTCCCCCGAGAGGAACGAGCCATCGATGATGTAATCGCAGACGGAACAGATGGACGTGTTGGCGGCTACCTTCGAGCCGCAGCCAGGGCAGTTCAGGACCAACGCTCCCGCGGAGAGAATCCACGTATCATCTTCGGAGCGCTGGCCTTGCGTGTCAAACCCCTCGCGGCCTAACCCCTGGATTTTCGCGGGGAATTGACCTAGGCCCGCGCCATGCGCCGCTCGCACTCCGTCCGTGCCCTGTCGACATGTGTCGTCGCTTTCTCGCTGCTGTCCGGATGCGTCCGTTCCGTGCCGCCGGTGAAGCCGCCTCCCGTGGACGCGCAGACGCTCGAGCGCATCCAGGCGTGGGAGGACGCGCGCTCGCTGGGACATGGGGCCCTGGTGTCGCTGGCGGCCAGCGCACCGGATGCCCGGGTGCGTGCTCGGGCCCTGCGAGCGCTGGCGCGAATCCAGGACCCGGCCACCCTGGAGACCGTCATCGCGGCGCTGAAGGATGAGGACGCGGCGGTACGTGGCGAGGCGGCCTTCGCCGCGGGCGTGCTCGCCCTGTCCTGGGAGCCCCTGGTGGATGCCGAGCTCGCGGCGTTGGAGAAGGCGCTGCTGGAAGCCGGGCGGACGGAGCGCGACGCGGACGTGCGGCGGGCGGTGGTGGAGGCCGTGGGCCGGCTGGGGACACCCGGAGCCGTGGCGTGGCTGTCCGAGCGGATGCGCGAATCGGATGGGGCGGAGGCGGCCTGGGCCACGCAGGCGTTGGGTGTCCTCGCACGCACCCGCGGCGCGGCGGTGGTTGCCCAGGTGCCCCTGGCGTCAGCGGAGGCGCTGCTCGCGGCCGAGCGGCCGGTGGAGGCGCGTCAGGCAGGGGCTCATTTCCTGGCCACCGTGAAGCGGCCCGAGGCCTTGCTCGCGCTGCGCCGCTGCCTGGGGGATGTGGACGCGGACGTGCGGGCCTCGTGCGCGAAGGGCTTTGGTGACGTGGGTGGTCCCGAGGATGCCGTGGTCCTCGGGCGGCTCTTGGAGGACACGGTTCCGCGTGTGGCGGCGGAGGCGGCGCGCTCGCTGGCGAAGCTGGCGGCGGCTTGCAGTGGACCGTGCACCGCGGTGGATGCGCTGGAGGCCCTGGCGGCGCGAGCCAAACGCGTGGCCCGGGGCATGGCGCCTCCGGCGGCGGCGGGGGCATCTGCGCCGGAGGGCGCGAAGGCGCCGGTGGAGACATTGGCGCGGTCGGCGGAGGGACACGCACTGCTGGCGCTGGCGCAGCAGGGCCTGCCCGCCTTCGGGCGTCCCGTCCTGGAGTCGCTGCGGCTCGCGCTGGCGGACGCGGAGCGGGGCGCGGCCTCGGATGTCGCGCGAGCAGACCTGGCCTGGCTGGACTGCCGGCTGGCGGCGGCGGTGGACCGGCAGGAGGGAGCACTGAAGGAAGTCCTGGGCTGCGGCTATGGGCGCGTGCCCGAGGCGCGCCGGTTGGCGTTGGGGCTGCGCGAGGTGGCTCAGTCGAAGGGGCAGGGAGGGGCGGGCTTCGCGGTGAAGTACCTGCGTCACCCCGAGGCGCGCGTGCGCCTGACGGCGCTGGAAGCCGTGTCCGCGCGGCCCGTGTCCGAGGCGGCGGCGCCGGTGCGTGAGCTCATCGAAGGCGAGGATGACGTGGTGGCGGGCGCGGCGGCGGCGACCGCGGGTGTGCTCAAGGACGCGGCCGCGCTACCCGCCGTGGAGGCGCTGGCGGCACGTGTGCCGCAGACGCCGGGAGACCTGGCCGAGCCGGTGGCGGGCGCGCTGGTGGCGCTGCAGGGCCCGGCCGCCGAGCCCCGACTGCGTGAATGGCTGATGCACCCGCACGCCAACGTGCGGCGCGTGGCGGCGCAGGCCCTCACGCAGTTGACGGGGCAGCGGGTGCGCTCGGCGCGCGTGGAGCTGTCCGCGAACACCTTCCGGCCCGTGGCCGCCCCGGCGCGCGCGGGGCTCGTGCTGCGCACCGACAAGGGGGACATCACCGTGCGGCTGGACGTGGACGAGGCACCCCTTACGTCGGGCAACCTCCACGCGCTGGCGCGCAAGGGCTATTTCAACGGCGTCACCTTCCACCGCGTGGTGCCGGACTTCGTCGCGCAGGGTGGAGACCCGCGAGGGGACGGTGAGGGCGGACCGGGGTACTCCCTCCGCTGCGAGATGACGCGTCGGCCCTATGGCCGGGGCACCCTGGGCATGGCCCTGGCCGGGAAGGACACCGGCGGCAGCCAGTTCTTCTTCACCCACGCCCCGCAGCCGCACCTGGATGGCCGCTACACGGCCTTTGGCGAGGTGGTGTCCGGCATGGACGTGGTCGACGCCCTCCTGGAAGGGGACGTCATCCGCGAAGTGCGCGCGATGGAGCTGGCGCACTGAAGCGTTGACTCAGGCGCCGCTGGCACGGGCCAGGGGCGCGGGAGGACCGAGCGGGTCGCTGTTCCAGCGCTCGTTCTCCGCTGCTTCCAAGGCCTCGACTTCCTGGCGGATGCGCTGCCACTCCGTCTCCGGAATGCCGAGGAAGGCCTCCGCCAGCGCCGGGTCGAACTGGGTGCCCGCGCAGCGGCGGATTTCATCCCGCGCCACGCTCATGGGCCGGCCCTTGCGGTAGGGCCGGTCGGACGTAATCGCATCCACCGTGTCCGCGAGGCAGAAGATGCGCGCGCCCAGGACGATGTCCTCGCCCGCCAGGTTCTGCGGGTAGCCCTTGCCGTCCCAGCGCTCCTGGTGCTGGAGCACGATGAGCGCGGCTTCGTGCAGGTAAGGCATCTTCGCCAGCATCCGGTAGCCGAACTCCGGGTGCTTGCGCATCTCCACCCATTCCTCCGGCGTGAGCGGACCGGGCTTGAGCAGGATGGAGTCGCGCACGCCAATCTTCCCGATGTCGTGCAGCAGCGCGCCTTGCTCCACCACGTCCAGCGCTCCGCCCGTCATCCCCACCTCCTGGGCCAGCCGGCGGGAGTAGAGCGACACGCGGCGCGAGTGCCACTGCGTCTCCGTATCGCGGTAGTCCAGGGCGCTGATGAGCCCGTCGAGCAGCCCCGCGGTTCGCTCCACCACCCGCCGCTCCAGGTCGCGGTTGATGGCCACCAGCTCCGCGTTCTTCTCCGCGACCTCGCGCGACAGCCGCTCGTTGGCGTCCACCAGGCGGTAGTGCGCGAAGGCCTGCCGGACGCTGCTCGTCAGGTCGCTGAGTGACCAGGGCTTGCCCAGCAGCCGGAAGACCTCGCCGCGGTTGACTGCTTCGGAGGCGGTGCGGAAGTCCGCTGCCGCCGTCAGCATCAGCCGCACCGCCTTGGGGTTCTTCTCCCGAAGGGCGCCGAGCAGTTCGATGCCGTTGAGGTACGGCATCATGAAGTCCGTCAGCACGACCTGGAAGCCGACCTCCCGGGCGGCCACCGCCGGGTCGCTGTGGGTGACGACGTCGTACCCCTCTGCCTGGAGGATGCGTGACAGGGCGGCCAGGATGAGGACGTCGTCGTCCACGACGAGGATGCGATCCATGCCCGAGGTGCCTCCAGGACAGCGTGCTTGTACAGCTTTATACACGCCGCTACGCGCCCCCAAAAGACCCCCCAGGCCGGTGATGGGCTTCTAAGCCATGGAAATCCTTGGAGGTTCTGCCATTCAGGAAGAGAGGCAGAACCACGTCACGCTTGCCTGGTCGCCAAGGTGTGATTTATGGTGCGCTGCAACGCTGGACTGTATCGCTAACCCCTTGGAATCGTGGAGCAATCTCCGATGGCAAAAGCCCCGGAAGGGCCCGTGCCGGTGGTGGTGATGGGGCTGGGGTTCATCGGTCAGGAAATTGCCCGGGCTGCGATGTCTTCACCTGAGGTGGAGCTCATCGGGGCCGTGGACGTGCAATCCGGCCTGGTGGGCCGCCCCTTGGGTGATGTCCTGGGAGGTCCCGCCCCTCGTGTGAAGGTCTCCGCCTCGCTGGCGCAGGCCGTGGGCAAGCGCAAGGGCGTGGTGGTGCTGCATGCCACCGGCTCGCGGCTGCCCAAGGTGTTCGACCAGGTGATGGAGGCGGTGAAGCTGGGACTGCCCGTGGCCAGCACCTGTGAGGAGCTGGCCTTCCCGTACCTGAAGTACCCGGAGCTGGCGGACGAACTGGACCAGGCGGCGCAGAAGGCGGGCGTTGCCGTGGTGGGGACCGGCGTCAATCCGGGCTTCGTGCTGGATCGGCTGGTGGCGGTTGCCGGACAGGTGTGCGGTCCGGTCCGTCGTGCCACCGTCACCCGCGTGGTGGATGCGCGGACGCGCCGCCCGGCCTTGCAGCGGATTGTGGGCGCGGGGCTGACGGAGGAGGAGTTCTTCGAGCTGGTGGACAGTGAGCAACTGGGCCACGTTGGCCTTGTTGAGTCCGCGGCGCTCGCGGCCCTCGGCCTGGGGCTGGATTGCGACGACTTCGAAGAAGAAGTAGCCCCCGTGTTCGCCGAGGAGGACATCTCCGGCGGCGCGTTTCCCGTCAGGAAGGGAAGGGTGGCTGGCATGTTCCAGTCCGTGGTGGGGTTGGAGGACGGACAGGAGCGGGTGCGGCTGGAGTTGACCCTCGCGGTGGGGGCGGATGACCCCAAGGACCGTATCGAAATCGACGCTGACCCGAAGCTGGTGTTGGAAATCCCGGGGGGAGTGGCGGGCGACCGGGCCACCGCGAATGCGCTGGTGAATGCCGCGCCACGCTTGACGGCCGCCGAAGCTGGGCTCCTCACGGTGCTCGAGCTTCCGGCCGGACGCTAGAGTCAGGAGAGGAAATGCTGGACAAGAACGCGATCGGTCGCGCCTCGCCGCCGACGCTGAACGAGGTCGAAAAGGGCGCCATCCGTCGTTTCGCGGAGGCCATCGGGGACTACAACCCCATCTACTACGATGAGGAGTACGCCCGGGCGTCGGGCTACCCCACCATCATCGCGCCCCCCACGTTCCCCGCGTCTTTCCACTCGGCGGCGGACCTGCGGGAGCTGCTGGGCGTGGGCATCAAGAGCCTGCTCCACGCGGAGCAGGGCTTCGACTACGAGCGGCCCATCTTCGCCGGGGACCGCATCTACGTCTCCACGCGCGTCTCCGACGTCTTCGAGCGGCCGGGCATGTCCGGGAAGATGGACATCGCGGTCATCGAGGACGAAGGCCGTGACGAGGAAGGCAACCTCGTGTTCCGCGCCCGCCGGACGCTGGTGGTCCGCGCCGCCAAGGAGACCCCGTGATGCCCGCGCGCAAGTTGTACTTCGAAGCCATCCGCGTCGGGGACGAACTGCCCGCGTTGGCCAAGGCGCCCGTCGACCGCGTCCAGCTGTCGCGCTACGCCGGGGCGTCCGGAGACTTCAACCCGGTCCACGTGGACGAGCTCTACGCCAAGAGCGTGGGCATGCCGAGCGTCTACGCGCCCGGCATGCTCGTCATGGGCATGCTCGGCCAGCTCATCAGTGACTGGGCCCGGGGCGGGCAGATGCGGCGCTACAACGTGCGCTTCATCAAGATGGTGTGGCCGGGTGACACCGTCGTCTGCAAGGGCCGCGTGAGCGACCGGCACGGCTCCGGGGGCCGCTACTTCGTCGAAATCGACCTCTGGGCGGAGAACCAGAAGGGCGAACTGCTGATGAAGGGCTCCTCGCAGATCCAGCTCTTCTATTCGCTGGAGGACGAGAACCGGCAGCGCTCCGGCCAGTCCCCCATCGTGGTGGAGGTGCCTCGGGAGAGCCTGAGCAGCGCCAACGCCGCCGCGCCCGCCTCCTCCACCAGCGCCTCCGCTTCCAGCGAGGAGGGCGACGAGGCGGACGAGCGCCGCGAGGGTGTCACCTCCAAGAAGACGGTTCCCAGGGAAAAGCCGGCGGCCAAGACAGCCACGCTTCCCTCCGCCAAGAAGGCGAAGAAGTAGGCAGGCGCACCGCGTCTCGAGGGGCGGTTCTGACCGCCCCTCAACGCGAGGTGTCATTCGGGGTTGACTCAAAAATCAGTCGCCGCCACACTTCCTGCGTCTCAACGCGCCGCTGACCTCATCCTTTTTCACTGAGGGCGGGCAGCGAGCCGTCACGCAGGAGTGGCCATGTCCGCCGGGATCAACACCTACAAGACCGACCTTCGAGAGATCTTCTTCACGCTGTTCGAGCAGTTCGGCTTCGGCCAGGTGGCCGGCCAGGCGCCGTTCGATGCCTGGGGTCCGGACGAAGCGAAGGCGGTGCTGTCGGAGACGTATCGCTTCGCGCGCGAGGTGCTCGGGCCCCTCAACTCGGTGGGTGACCGGGAGGGCTGCCGGGTGGAGAACGGCGCCGTCTTCACGCCGACGGGCTTCAAGGACGCGTGGAAGAAGCTCTACGAGCAGGGCTTCAAGACGGTGGGCGTGAGCCCGGAGCACGGCGGCCAGGGCTCGCCGATGATGCTCCAGGTGACGGTGGAGGAGCTGCTGTCGGGCGCCAACTCGGCGTTCAACATGTACCCCGGCCTGGCCTTCGGCGCGGCGGAAGTTGTCGCGGAGTGCGGCACGCCCGCGCAGCAGAAACAGTTCGTGGAGCGCATGCTCAACGGCACGTGGGGCGGCACCATGTGCCTCACCGAGCCGCACGCCGGCTCGGACGTGGGCGCGGCCAAGTCGACGGCCCGCCGCAACGGCGACGGCACCTACAACATCCGCGGGACGAAGATTTTCATCTCCGGCGGCGACCACGACATGGCGGAGAACATCATCCACCTCGTGCTCGCGCGCATCGACGGTGCGTCGCCGGGCACCAAGGGCCTGTCGCTGTTCATCGTCCCCAAGCTGCGCATCAACGCGGACGGCAGCTCGGGCCAGCCCAACGACGTGGGCGTGGGCTCCATCGAGCACAAGATGGGCATCAACGGCTCGGCCACCTGTGTCATCAACTTTGGTGAGAACGACAACTGTGTCGGCGAGCTCGTGGGCACCGTCGAGCACGTCGGCATGAGCCAGATGTTCAAGATGATGAACGGCGCGCGCATCGCCGTGGGCATCCAGGGCATCGGCCTGGCGTCCGCCGCGTACTACAACGCGCTGGACTACGCGAAGGACCGCAAGCAGGGCTCCCACTTCACCAAGTGGAAGGACCCCACCGCGCCCCGCGCCGCCATCATCGAGCACCCGGACGTCCGCCGCATGCTGCTGGACATCAAGGCGCACGTGGAGGGCATCCGCTCGCTGATCATCAAGCTGGCCATGCACCTGGACAAGGCGCGCCAGCTGGCCGGCAAGGACGACGACGCGGCCACCTACCACAAGGGCCAGGTGGAGCTGCTCACCCCGCTGGTGAAGGCCTACAGCTCCGAGCAGGCGTTCCGCCTGTGCGCGCAGGCCATCCAGATCTACGGCGGCGCCGGCTACATCCAGGACTACCCGGTGGAGCAGTACACCCGCGACTCGAAGATCTTCTCCATCTACGAGGGCACCACCCACATCCAGGCCATGGACCTGGTGGGCCGGAAGATGGGCCAGGCGGGCGGCATGCACTTCCAGCAGTTCATGGGCGACGTGGGCTCCTTCATCGAGGCCCACCGCGAGCACGCCGTCTACGGCGAGGCCGTGAAGTCCCTGGCCGCGGCGCAGGAGGCCCTGATGGCCAGCGCCATGGTGGTGTTCGGCTGGTCGCAGGACGGCAGCAAGTTCCCGCTGATTCCGCTGTCCGCCAACCGCTTCCTCAACATGATGTCCGAGGTCGCCGTGGGCTGGCTGCTGCTGGACGCGGCGCTCATCGCGGAGAAGGCGAAGGCCTCCGTGTCCGCGGACCACCCGGACCACGCCTTCTACGAGGGCAAGAAGTACAGCGCCCTCTGGTACGCGCGGAACGTGCTGCCCAACGTGGAGCAGGCGGCGAAGATGCTCACCATGGAGGACACCTCGCCCATGGACATCTCGGACGCCGCCTTCGCGTCCGTCTGAGTCCGCGCCCCGCTGAAATGCGGGGCGCCTGAAGCATCAAAGGCCACCCGGGCGCGCTGCCCTGGGTGGCCTTGGTGTTTCCAGCGGGAAGGTGTTGCCTATTCGCCTTCGCGCACGCCGATGGCCAGCTGCGCGAGCCCGGCCTTCTTGGCCAGCTCCATCACCTGCACCACGGTGCCGTGGGGCACGCCCTCGTCGGCCTGGACGATGACCACCGTCTCTTCGTCCTTCTGCCTGGCGTCATCGAAGGCCTGCTGCAGCTCGTCCTGGGAGACGACGTTGCCGGCCAGCATGAAGCGCCCGTCCGCGAGCACCGCCACCGACAGGTCCGTGGTGCGTGCGGTGACGTCCGCGGCGCCGCCCTTGGGCAGGTTCACCTTGAGGCCGGCCTTGGCGCCGCCGCCCGGCCCCTGCTGCACGATGACGGAGCTGGTCACCATGAAGATGATGAGCAGCACCAGGAAGATGTCGGTGAGCGGGGTGATGTTGATTTCAGCGAAGACGCCATCCTCGGAGCCGTCGTCGCTGCCCGGAGTCTTTCCCATGCCCATGGTGCGTTCTCCTCCGGCCTAGGCGGGCTGGGCGTCCGTGCGCGTGGCGGGGGCGGCCTGCGGTTCGGGAGGCATGGGCTCGGACGGCGGCAGGCCGGCGGCCCGCTCCTTGAGCAGCTCGACGAACTCATCGCCAATCAGGCGCAGCTCCACCAGCACGCGGGACAGGCGGGCCTGGAAGTAGTTGTAGAAGACCATCGCCTGCACGGCGACCAGGATGCCCACCGCGGTGGCGACCAGGGCCTCGGAGATACCCGTCATCACCGCCACGCTGCCGCCCGTGCCGCCCGCTTCCACGTCCAGGCCCAGGTCCTTGAAGGAGCGCATGATGCCGGCCACGGTGCCGAAGAGGCCCACGAAGGGCGTAATCGAGCCGATGGTGGCCAGGATCCACAGGTAGCGGCGCAGCTTGAGGGCCACCTGGGCGCGCTCGCGCTCCACCGCGGCCTCGATGCCAGCGCCCCCGGCGGTGCGGCTGCGCTCCATCCGGTCGAACCCGGCCAGGAAGATGTCGGCGGCCACCGCGTCGGAGCGCTCGGCGGCGGTGCGGGCCGCGGCGACGTCCCCGCGCAGCAGGTGTTTGTTCACTGTCTCACCCAAGGCGCGTGAACGCTCGCCCACGCCCCAGAGCGCGATGATGCGCTCGACGGCGACAATCAGCGCCGCGACCGAGGCGAAGATGAGCATGGCGAGGGTGACGCCACCCAGGCGGAGGTAATGGAGGATGTCGTTCAGGCTCATTGGTGGGTGACCGGGCAGGGCGGCTTGGCCCAGACTAGGACATATGAACCGCGCAGCCGTCGCAATCTTCCTGGTAGTGCTCTGTTCTGGCTGTCCCAAGCGAATCGAGTTCGGCCCTGAAGGCGAGCTCACGGATGCGGACACCGTCTATCAGCGCGTCGTGAAGAACCAGGAGAACGTCGTCACGCTGGAGGGGGACGCGAAGCTGCGCGCCGAACTGCCCGACCAGAGCGGCACGCTGAGCATGTTCATCGCCGTCACCCGGCCGGCCATGTTGCACCTGGAGACGTTCGACTTCTTCAACAGGCCGCTCGCCTCCCTGGTGTCCGACGGACAGCGCTTCGGGCTGTATCAGGCGGATACGAACACCTGGTACCAGGGCCCCGCCAGCCCCGCCAACGTGTCCCGCTTCCTGCCGGTCATGCTGCCGGGCGAGGAGCTGGTGCCCATCATGCTCGGGCAGGTGCCGCTCATCCCCCCGGAGCGGATGACGCTGGAGCTGGACCGCAAGAAGGGCGTCTACGTGCTGACGCTCCACCGGGGCCCGGCGACGCAGGTGCTCGACGTCCACACCAAGTACCTGCGCATCATGAAGAGTCAGGTGCGGGGCATCCCGGGGTACGACCTGGGCTTCGAGGATTTCCTGGAGCAGGGCGGGCTCATCTTCCCGGGCCGGGTGTCGCTGGAGGCGAAGCAGGCGAAGACGAAGCTCCAGGTCCGCTACCAGCAGATCAAACTCAACGCGCGACCGGACCTCACACTCTACGAGTTGGTCCCCCCCGAGGGAGCCCGGGTGGTGGAGGTGGATGAGGCCGGCCGGGAGCTGCCCGCCGGGGCGCCCGCCTCCGGGTCGTCCGCGCCCCTGGCACCGGGTTCCTGACCGAGCAGGCGCGGAAGAAGGGGCGCACGCTGCCGAGACAGTCTAGAGTGCGCGCCACGACATGGCACAGATCAAGCTTGGCGAATTGCTGATCAAGGCGAACGTGCTTCAGGAGAGCCAGCTGAAGGCCGCGCTCGCCGAACAGGCGAAGTGGGGCGGCAAGCTGGGCGAAATCCTGGTCAGGATGAGCCTCGTCTCCGAGGACATCCTGGTGCGCGCCCTGTCCAAGCAACTGGGAATGCCGGCGGTGAACCTGGATGCGGTGCAGATGGTGCAGCCGCACGTGAAGGCGAAGATTCCGGCCCAGACGGCGCGGGACTTCTCCGTGCTGCCGCTGCAGGTGCGGGATGACGGCAAGTCGCTGGTGGTGGCGATGTCGGATCCGCTCAACGTGCGCATGCTGGACGAACTGCGCGCCATCACCAAGTGCCGCATCATCCCCAACGTGGCGGGCCGGACCTCCATTGCCCGGGCCTTCGCGCGCATCTACGAGCAGAACCACGAGCTGGAGGACGCCGACACCAACTTCAAGGTGGTGGACGCCCAGGGCCGCACGGTGGTGAAGAACCTCAAGGACCTGGACCCGGCGGCCGTGGCGACCTCGCCGCGCGCCGGTCCGGCCTCGGCCCGTCCCGCCCCTGCGCCCGAGGCTCCCGCCGCCCGTCCCGCGGCGGCCTCCGGCAGCCCGGCGGAGCTGCTTCGCAGCGTGGAAGAAGTGCAGCGCAAGGAAGTCGCCGCCCTCAAGGCGATGGTCGAGTTGCTCATCGAGAAGGGCGTGTTCAGCCGCGAGGAGTACCTCGCGAAGGTCAAGCGGTAGTCCCCCATGCGCAAGAAGATTGGTGAGCTGCTCGTCGAGGCCGGCGTCGTGACGGAGGAGCAGGTCCGCGCGGCATTGGGACGTCGGGGCGCCTTCGGCAGTCAGCGCCTGGGTGAGGTGCTGGTGGCGCAGGGGCTGTGCACGCCCACCCACATCGCACAGGCCCTGTCCGCCCAGCACGCGCTTCCCTTCGTGGAGCTGCCGGAGGAGATTCCGGCGAACGTCGTGAGTCTGGTGTCCTTGGACTTCCAGTCCGAGCACCGCATCGTGCCGTTCCGGAAGGAAGTGGAAGGCCGCAGCGAGCGCATCCTCGTCGCGGTGGATGACCCGGCGGACGTGACGCTCGTGGACGAGCTGCGCTTCCAGCTCCGCAAGCAGATGCGCGTCTTCGTGGCGGCTTCGGACGACCTGGACGCCGCGCTGGCGCGGGCCCGGGGCGAGCCGCTGGACATCGTGGAAGCCGTGGCCCTGGAGGACGAGGACGGTGCGCCGCCTCCGCCCGTGGCCGCTGGCGCGCCGCTCGAATGGGATTTCCCGGAGGCTCCGAAGCCCGTGCCCAAGTCCGTACCGCCGTCTCCGCCCCCCGCTGCGCGTCCCCCCTCGCTCCGAGGCTCGGCTTCGCCCCCGCCGCCGCCGCCGGAAGCCACCGACGGCGACGCCGGCGCGGACGCGCTGGATGACCTGCTGGGCCGGAAGGCCTCGCCCCCGGTGCGGCCCCCGCCGCCTCCGCCTCCCGACGCGGAGGGAGACGGAGCGGAGGGCCGGCCGCGCGTGCCGGTGGTGATGTTCGGAGGGGCGGCGCAGGGCTCGCGTCCGTCGGTGCCGCTCACGCCCACGCCTCAGTTCTCCGACGAGGACCTGGCCATCCTGGACGACATCGAGCGCATCTCCCGCGGCGAGGATGCCTCGCTGGACACGGAGAAGGTGAAGCCGGCCCGCATGGTGGCCAGCCTCATTCGCCTGCTCATCCGCAAGGGCGTCATCCAGGAAGGGGAGTTCCTGGAGGAGCTGGCCCAGAAGTGACCGCCGCCGTGACGCCCGTGGGCCAGGAGCTGTTGCTCGACGTCCGAGGGCTGACCACGGAGCTGGCGCTGGAGGCAGGGCCGGTGCGCGCGGTGGACGACGTGTCCTTCGCGCTGCCCCCCAGTGGAACGCTGGGCGTGGTGGGGGAGAGCGGGTGTGGCAAGAGCCTCACGGCGCTGTCCCTGCTGCGGCTGGCGCCGGAGCCGCCGGTGCGCGTGGTGGGCGGAGAGGTTCGCTTCCAGGGCCGGGACTTGCTGACGCTGCCGGAGGCCGAGCTGCGCCGGGTGCGCGGCCGTCACGCGGCGATGCTCTTCCAGGAGCCGATGACGTCGCTCAACCCGGTGTTCACCGTGGGCGAGCAGATTGCCGAGGGCGTCCGGCTGCACCTGGGCGCTTCGCGCGCGCAGGCCCGGGACAAGGCCGTGGAGATGCTGCGGCAGGTGGGCATCCCCGCGCCGGCCGAGCGCGTGGACGCGTATCCACACCAGCTCTCCGGAGGCATGCGGCAGCGGGTGATGATGGCGATGGCGCTGGCGTGTGACCCGGCCTTGCTCATCGCGGACGAGCCCACCACCGCGCTGGACGTCACCATCCAGGCGCAGATTCTGGACCTGCTCGCGCGGCTTCAGGCCGAGCGGGGCATGGCGGTGCTGCTGATTACGCACGACCTGGGCGTGGTGGCGGAGAGCTGCGACGCGGTGGTGGTGATGTACGCGGGCCGGGTGGTGGAGCGCGCCCCGGTGCGAGCGCTGTTTTCCCAGCCCGCGCACCCGTACACCGCGGGCCTGCTGCGCTCGATTCCGTCCAGGCGTGACGTGGGCGGCGCTCGAACTTCCCGGGCGCGGCTGCGGGCCATTCCCGGAAGGGTGCCACCGTTGCGGCAGTTGCCTGCCGGCTGTGCGTTCCGGGAGCGCTGTGAGCGCGCGCTGGACGTCTGTGCGCACGTGAAGCCCGCGCTGACCTCGCCGCGAGAAGGGCAGTGGGCGGCCTGTCACAACCCGGTGCCCGCGCCATGAACTCCACGCCGCTGCTCCAGGTCCGCGACCTCCAGGTGCACTTCCCGGTGCGAGGCGGCGCGCTCGGCCGGGTGCGTGGCGTGGTGAAGGCCGTGGATGGCGTGGGGTTCGACGTCAGGCGCGGGGAGACGCTGGGGG
>NZ_VHLC01000074.1:0-44554 GCF_006547355.1 Myxococcus sp. AB036A
GTCCCCCACGGCGCGGACTCCCCCTCGTCTGTCTTTAGTTCCCAGAGATCCCCCCACATGAAGAAGACCCTCCTGCTGGTTGGAACGCTGCTCTGTATGAGCAGCACGGGCTGCGGTGCCCCTGAAGATGATGTTTCATCTGAAGCCGGTGCGTCCCCCATCGAATTCGACGCCCTCGACAACTCCGCGGTCAGCGCCGCGGCGTTGACCACCCCCGGGTGCACCGCACTGACGGCCCGGTCGGTGATTTCCAACGGCGACGACGGGAACGTCGCAGCCAATACCATGGACGACAACCTGGGCACGCGCTGGAGCCGGAGCGGCCGGGGCTCGTGGGTTGACTATGACCTGGGCTCCATCCAGCAGGTCGCCGGTGTCTCCGTCGCGTGGCACCAGGGCAATACCCGCACGAATGAGTTCTTCGTCTCTGTCTCACCGGATGGCTATACCTATACACAGGTCTATTCGGGCAAGAGCAGCGGCACCACGACCGCCGCGGAGACGTACAGCTTCAAGGCCATCAACACGCGCCGGGTTCGCGTCACCTTCCTGAGCAACAACGTCAATGAGTGGGCCAGCATCGCCGAGGCGCGTGCCTGCTCGTCCACGACGTCGACTCCCACCGACCCCACCCCGGATCCGGATCCCACGCCGGAGCAGCCGCCCCCGGGCACCGGCGCCAGCGTGGTGTGGGTCGGTGACTTCGAGACCAACAGCCGCTCCCAGTGGAGCCACACGCAGATGGTGAGCGCGGACCGGCTGGCGGTGGTGAGCTCGCCCGCGCGGCAGGGCCGCTACGCCCTCAAGGCCACCGTGCGCAAGGGCGACGACCCCATCAACTCCAGCGGCAACCGCAACGAGCTGGTGCGCATGACGCGCGAGGCCACGGGCTCCGAGTACTACTACCGCTTCAGCACCATGTTCGACTCGAGCTTCCCCAGCGCGAAGACGTGGCAGCTCTTCACCCAGTGGCACCACGAGGGCAACTCCGGTTCGCCTCCGGTGGAGTTCTACGTCTACGGCGAGGAGATTCGCCTCAACATCGGCGGCAACCCGGGCACCATCGTCTGGCGCACGCCGCTGGTTCGCGGCCGCTGGCTGGACTTCATCTTCCACGTGAAGTGGTCGCCGGATTCCAAGGTGGGCTTCGTGGAGCTGTACCTGGACGGCAAGGTGGTGCTGCCCAAGCGCTACATCGCCACGCAGTACAAGGGCCAGCTCAACTACCTGAAGGTCGGCCTGTACCGGAATGACACCATCAGCCCCGTGGGCATCGTCTACCACGACGGTTGGACCATGGCCCGCAAGCTGGAAGACGTCATCAGCCCGACGGCGGTCCTCAAGGCCCCGTAGCGACTGACGGGCAGCCAACACCCCTGCCCCCACCCGGGCCGGAGGTCGCGTCCCCACGCGGCCCCGGCCCGGAGTAGTTTCCGGGGCATGTCCCACAGTCTCCTCGTCGTTCACGTCCAGGTCCACGTCAAGCAGGAGCACGTGGACGCCTTCCACCAGGCCACGCTCGCCAATGCGCGCGAAAGCGTGAAGGAGCCTGGCATTGCCCGCTTCGACGTCCTGCAGGACGCCGAGGACCCCACGCGCTTCGTGCTGGTGGAGGCGTACCGGACGCCGCAGGCCCCCGCCGCGCACAAGGAGACGGCGCACTACCTCACCTGGCGCGACACCGTGGCGCCGATGATGGCGGAGCCCCGCACCAGCCGGAAGTTCGTCAACCGCTTCCCCGAAGACGCCGGGTGGTGACGGACGTGAGCGCTTCTTCCTCGTTCGAGTTCGCCACCGCCACCCGCGTCCTCTTCGGCCCGGGCCGCCTGGCCGAGGCACCCGAAATCATTCGCGGCCTCGGGGGCTCCCGGGTGCTGCTCGTCACCGGCGCCAATCCCAGACGCGCGCGGCCCCTCCACGACGCATTGGAGCGCCTGGGCCTGGGGGTGACTGTCTTCTCCGTGGACGGCGAGCCCACCGTGGAGCGTGCTCGTGAAGGCACCGCGCGCGTCGCGGAAGCGGGCTGTGATGTGGTGGTGGCCCTGGGCGGAGGCAGCGCGCTGGATGCGGGCAAGGCCATTGCCGCACTCGCCGCCAACGGGGGCGACCCGCTGGACTACCTGGAAGTCATTGGCCGGAGTCAGCCGCTCACCCGCCCGTCGCTGCCCTTCATGGCCATCCCCACCACGGCCGGCACCGGCTCCGAGGTGACGCGCAACGCGGTGCTGGGCTCGAAGGACGCGAAGGCGAAGGCCAGCCTGCGCAGTCCACACATGCTGCCGCGCGCGGCACTGGTGGACCCGGACCTGCTCACGGGGGCGCCGGCCGCCGTGCTTGCCTCCAGTGGCATGGACGCGCTGTCGCAGCTCATCGAGCCCTTCCTCTCCGCGCGCGCCAACCCGCTGACGGACGCGCTGGCACGCGAGGGCCTGCGAAGGTCGGCCCGCTCGCTGCGGCGCGCGGTGCTGGACGGTCCGGATGCGCCCGCCCGCGAGGACCTGGCCCTGGCCAGTCTCTTCGGCGGTCTGTGTCTGGCCAATGCTGGCCTGGGCGCGGTGCACGGCTTCGCCGCGCCCCTCGGTGGCATGTTCGAAGCGCCCCACGGCGCGGTGTGCGCGGCATTGCTGCCCGCAGTGCTGGACGTCAACCTGCGCGCGCTGCGGGCCCGTGCGCCAACGCATCCATCACTGCCCCGGGTGCAGGAGTTGGCGGCGCTGCTGACGGGGCGGGTGGATGCAAGGGCCGAGGACGCCGTCACGTGGGTGGACGAACTTCGCGCGGCGCTGGGCGTGCCGGGGCTGGGACGCTACGGGCTGACGGAGGCCCAGGTGCCCGCGCTGGTGGCGAAGGCCAAGGAGGCCAGCAGCATGAAGGCAAATCCCCTGGTGCTGACGGACGAGGAGCTGGCGGAAATCGCCAGCCGGTCGCTCTAAGCAGACGGGTGACACTTCGGCTGATGGTGTCACCCCGCAGAGCCAAATACTAACGTCCAACACAAGACACATGCCCCGCACATGCAGACGCACCAGGCATGAGCCTCGGACATTTGCACTCACAACACCCCAAGTGCTAACAACCAAGGCCATGCCAATGAACTAACCCAGGGGCCCAGTCATGCTGCAGGTGACCAACTCCACGCCATTCGAGGTCGGTATCGACCTTTTTCCGGATCCGCGCGGGGTCGACACGCTGTACGTGGCAATGAAAGGCACATTCGACCTCCGGCCGCCTGTGCGAAGCCTCGCCGTGGCCGAGAAGCAGGTGCCGATCCGGGTGTCCGATGTCCCCTGGAACGAAGAGGCCGCATCGAGCTTGCGCCAGGCAGGCGAGCGACATCCATGCAAGACATCCACGGATGTCCTGCTCGTCGGTAACGCACATGCGCCTCGGGGCAAGGCCGTATCGGAGTTGGATGTCCAACTCACTGTCGGCAGGCTGACCAAGGCCATCCGCGTCTTTGGAGATCGCTCCTGGCGCGCAGGGGTCTGGGGGCCCCGCATTTCCTCTCCCGAGCCCTTTCTGACCATGCCACTCACCTACGAGCGTGCCTTTGGCGGAACCCATGTCACGCCCTCAGGCAAATCGCTGTTCGTGGCACGTAATCCGGTGGGACGAGGCTTTCGCGGGCAACGCGGCATGTCGGAGTTGGTCGGACTGCCTCTCCCGAATTTGGAGGATCCACGCCGTCCAGTCGCCGAGGCAGGAGATCGCGCGGAACCCGCCTGCTTCGCGCCCATTGCGCCCTCCTGGTCACCACGCAAGGAATACGTTGGGACGTACGACGAGACATGGCGCAAGCGCCGCGCCCCCTTCCTTCCGGCCGACTTCGACGAGCGCTTCTTCCAAGTCGCCTCCTCGGACCTGATTGCCCCAGCCTTCTTGAAGGGCGGTGAGACCGTTTCCATCCTGCATGCGCTAAAGGAAGGCGTGTGCCAATTCACCCTGCCACTCTGTGAGCCCGCCATCCGAGTCGACGTCGCAGGCAAGCAGGAAACGCCGCGAGCCAGCCTTGAGACGGTACTCATCGAGCCAGATGAGCACCGCGTGTGCATGCTCTGGCGTGCAGCTGTTCCGTGCGACAAGAAGGTGCTTCAGGTCCGGCACGTCGTGGCCCGTCTGAACAAGCTGCAATTGGAACCGTAGGGCGTGGAGCATGTGCATGGAACGCGACGGCGCCTGGATTCACTCAATGGGAATGACGACGCCAGTCGGGCTCAGGGCCGCGGCGAGTGCCACCGCCATTCGCGCGGGGATCAGCCGGCTCCGCGAGCATGACTTCATCAACCGTCAGGGACGCCCGATGATCCTCGCCTCCCTGCCTGACGAGGTGTTGCCGGCCCTCGTTCCGGAACTGGCTGCCCAGCACTCGCTCACATCACGGCAGGCCCGCATGCTCCGGCTCGCCACCCATGCACTGCAGGAGGCTGCCGCCCCCCTCAAGGAGGAGCCACTGCCCTTGCTCCTTGCGAGCCCCGAGCCCACTCCCGGGCGACAAGGGCCCCTGGATGCTCAATTTCTTCAACGGCTCTCACTTCAAACGGGTATTCGCTTTGCCGCGGGAACGAGCCGCCTGTCGGCCCGCGGCAGGGCTGCGGGACTGGAATTGCTGAAGCCCGCCCTCGCCTTGCTGCAGAGCCGTACGGCGCGCGCGGTCCTGGTTGGGGGCGTCGACAGCCATGTGGACGCTGGAGTGCTCGGCATTCTGGACCAGGAGGGACGGGTTCATGCGGAGGAGGTTTTGGATGGCTTCGTACCAGGTGAAGGCGCTGGGTTTCTCTTGCTGTCCGCGCAGAAAATCCTCCCTAACTCCAGGGCCATAGCCCACGTGTCCGCTCCCGGCCTGGGAGAGGAACAGGGACATCGGTATAGCGAACAGCCATATCTGGGCGATGGACTGGCAGATGCTGTCCGCGCCGCTGTCGAGGGGGCCTCTGGCCTTCCGATTCGAACCGTGTTCGCGAGCTTGAACGGTGAGAGCTTCGGGGCAAAAGAATGGGGCGTGGCGTTCATCCGCAACCGAGAGGCCCTGCACCCGGAACTGCGCATGGAGCACCCCGCGGATTGCTTCGGAGACCTCGGGGCGGCGACTGGCCCGGTCCTCGTTGGACTCGCGGCGCTCGGGCTGAAGAGAGGCCACCTGCCCGGGCCGTGCCTTGCTTGGTGTTCTTCCGAAACGGCTCCGCGCGCCGCCACCCTCGTCAGCAGGGGACCCATGCCGTCATAGGGGAAAAGCCAATGCCAAGTTCAGTCTTCGTCAATTTCAGAGGCGTGGTGCATCAGGGGAGCGGAGGCATGAACACGGTCTTCCCTGACGTATGCAAGACGCCAACGCCCTCCGGCCCCGTCCCCATTCCATACCCGAACATTGGCAAGTCGAGCGATACGGCGAAGGGCCCCAAATCCGTCGTGGTCGAGGGAAAAATGCCCATGGTCAAGGGCGCGAAGTACAGCCTCACCGCGGGCGATGAAGCCGGTTCAGCAGGAGGAGTCGTGAGTGGCTCGACCAAGGGCGAGGCGGAATTCATGCTCTATTCCTTCGACGTGAAGTTCGAAGGCAAGAACGTGTGTCGCATGGGAGATCCCCTCTTCCACAACAAGAAGAACATCATGGGTTGAGGCCCACCATGCCCAATCAATTTGATGGTGCCACCGGGATTGCCGCGAAGCAGGCCGACGAGGAAAAGGCCCCAGACAAGAAGAAGTGCAAGTGGTCCAACTGCGAGGGACACGAGAAGAACCTCGACGCGGAGTACAACCCGAAAGGAACGGGGAACGTGTCGCGCCAGGGCCAAAAGTTACGGGACACCCTGCACGGGAAGAACCTGGAACCATGGGCCAAGGGAGGTCATGGCGAAACCAACGTCCGCAAGATGTACCTGGACCAGCGCAAGGATGGCACCATCACGCTCAAAGCGGAGACCCATCCCTATCGGGTCGAGGCCCATCACATCCTGCCTGTCGAGCAGTTGGACAGTACCTCGACCTTGAAGGACAACGCCGTCCTCGCTGGATGGGACATCAACGGCGTTTCCAACGGAATGCTCCTGCCCAAAGACGAGGCGGACGTCGCGCTCCACCTCCTGCAGCAGCACAACGGCAGCCATCCTGGCGCATACACCTCCCCCATCGCGGATCTCTTGGATGACATCGAGAACGCGTACGCAGAGGTCTGCCAGGGCAAAGAAGATGTCGCATTACAACTCGCCCTTTCAGAGCAGTTGATGCAAGCTTCGCTGTTCGTCCAGACTCGAATCCTGGGCATCCGACAACAAGCCAGTGGCGTGGAGTTCTGGGGGCTGCACTTGAACTCGCTGTCAGTATATACCAGTGCGGTTCGCACCCTGGAGGATCGGCGGCAACGCTATATGGAGCAGCAGCGACAGCAGATCCTCAACAACACGCAACGCATCGCCTCAAAGGGAGTCTGATGTACCACGTCATTCGCTATGGGCCCGCCGAAGACAACGCAGCGAGCCTGTACCTGGATCCCATTCCCGGATTCGAAAAGAAGAAGGTGTCATTCATGAGCGGCGCCCGGCTGGGCCCTCTGCCTCCCCTGACCGCGCGAAAACGCGTGGGCGCCGAGGGAGACATGGTGGACTACATGAGCGCGTCTCCCGCCACCCTGGTCTTTTCCCCCCGCTTCCGCGAGGCCCTGGAATCAGCCGGAGTCGACAACGTCGATTACTACCCGCTGACGCTCATCGACGAGGCGTCGGGCAAGAAGACGTCCGGCCATCAGGCGGCCAATGTCGTCGGCCTGATTGACTGCATGGACCGGCAGACGTCGGTCTTCACGCCCATGGCCGGCTTCCCAGCGGAGCCCCTGGGCAAGAACACCATCTTCGAATTGAAGGAGCTGCATTTGGCCCCCCAGAGAGTCCAGGGGGCGAAGCTGTTCAGGCTCTTCGGGAAGCCGTCCGTCCTCATCGTCCACGAGTCGGTCAAGGAAGTGCTTCAGAAGTCAGGCATGCGGGGGTTCCAGTTCAAACCCGCCGAAGGCTACGCGGGCGTCTGACAAGCGGTCGCGAGGCAAGTCCCCAAAGCAGGAGAGAAGCCGATGCGCGCAAAGACTGGTGAAACGGTTCCGTTCGTCGGAGATGCGAAAGAGCCGCGTGTCGACTCCCGGGGGCCTCGGTTCGGCTGGCTCGTCGGCCTGGATGGAGAGGGAAATCCACAGGTGGACTTCGAGGGAAATACGGCGGGTCCCCTTTCCGCGCGCACCATCATCCCCATGAGCCACAAGGTACTGGCGGACACCACCACGCGAAGGCCAGGGGCGGTCCTGCTTTTCGAGCAGGATGACCTGTCGCGGCCGGTGCTCATCGGGTTGCTTCAACCGGCGTCCACCTCGCCCTTGGTCGAGGCATTGCTTTCGGGAGCAGCCGCCTCTGAATCCGCCTTGGATGCCCATGTAGATGGCCGGCGAGTCGTCCTGGAGGGGAAAGAGGAGGTCGTGCTCCGGTGTGGCGAAGCCACCATCACGCTGCAGCGCAATGGGAAGGTCGTCATCCGGGGTACCATGGTCGAAACCCACGCCACAGGCACCAATCGCATCAAGGGCGCTTCGGTGAAGGTCAACTAGGTGTCCATGATTCTCTGGGACATCCTCGAAGAGCATCTCAACGAAGCGGCCTTTCTCTGGGGACAGTGGGAACGTTCGCTACGCTCACCTCGGTACGTGCTGCGAGAGGTCATCGACGGGCCTGAGGAGCGATTGCTGGCGCACGTGGAAGGCCTGTGCGAGGGCGGAGCGCTCGCCGTCGAGCGGCTGCTGCGACCCGCGCTCGAAGAAGAGGAGGCTGGCCTCTTTTGTACCGCCGCCTTCACCTTGCTGTCGGATTCGACGGCAACGCATCTCGACACGCTGCTGGATGGCTTTGACGAGGCTTCGGAGCAGCGACAGTCCTGCATCCGCCGCGTGCTGGAACTGGGAGGGGGCGAGGCCCTCACGGCACGGCTGGAGAAGATATTGACGGAAGGCACGGCCCCCGCGTCCGTACTTGCCACCGCACTCGATGCCGTGAGCCTCCGGCAGCCGCATCCCCGTGTCGAACTGAAACCGTTCTTGTCCAGCGCAGTCCCCCGGCTCCAGGCCGCCGCTCTGCGCGCGGTGGGCCGCTGGCTGTCGCCACTCGACACTGCGGCGATGGCGCGCTCCCTGGACTCGCCCGACGCGACAGTCCGCGACGCCGCGCTCGTCGCGGGGCTGTTGCTGGGCCGACGGGCTGCATGGAGCGCCTGCAGGCACTTCGTCGATGCCCGCACACCGGCCATGGCGCGAGCTGCGCTCCTGGTGGCGATGGGAGGCCAACCCAAGGACATCGAGATGCTGACGCAGGCGCTGGGTACGCCCGGACTCCAGGGGGACGTACTCCGGGCACTGGGCACCAGTGGGAGTCCGGCGGCCGTCGAGGCCTGCCTCCCCCTCTTGCGCAATCCGAAAGTGGCACACCTCGCGGCGGAAGCCATCGCCACCATCACGGGACTGGTCGTGGAAGGACCCTTCCGTCGGGAGGAACCAGACGATGAGGGGGATGAGGACGATGCCCCGCTCGTCCCGGCGCCCGAGGATGAGCTGCCATTTCCTGACCACGAGGCCGTTGAGGCGTGGTGGAAGGAGCAGCGAAAGCGCTTCGTGCCGGGCACGCGATATCTACACGGACAACCGATGACCGCCGCACTGATGCTGGAAGCACTGCAGCAGGCGCCCATGTTACGGCGGCCTGCCCTTGCTCTGAATGTCGCCATTCGCAGCAAGGGGGCCGTCCGACTGAATCCCGATGGCTTCGCCCAGGAGCAATGGGCGCAGGTCTCGCGGCTGCGCCCAGCTTCCGTTTCCCACCCCTCCCAGCCCTTCTCCGACTTCGCTCAGACCTTGTAGAGCAGGTCCATGTACTTCTTGAGCAGGTCGCTCACCAACCCACGGAAGGGCACGGAGGCGGCCATGCCGTACACGGGCGCCATCGTCCCCTTCGCGCTGGGGTGGGACTTCACGTAATCCACGGCGTCGCGCAGGTCGACCAGGAACTGGTCCGCGACGCCGGGCTGCGTGTGGCGCAGCGTGACGCACAGGTGGACGGCGGACGGCTTGTGCAGGCCGTTGAGGTTCCACCCGTGCTCGCTCATCCGCTCCATCACCTGGAAGATGTCCACGGACTCCGAACCGAAGGCGATGACGAACAGTGGGTCCCCCAGCACGTGCAGCTCGGGGATGTCGCGGATGCCCTTCTTGATGGCCGCCGCCGTCTCCAGGATGCTCCGGGTCGCATCCAGGTAGCCCTGCTCCCCCGTGCTCACCAGCGCGGCCCACGCCGAGGCGATGAGCGCCCCAGGCCGGCTGCCGGAGAAGGTGGGCGAGAAGTAGATGCCACCCGGCCAGTCCGTCGCCGTGAAGTACTGGTGCGACCGCAGCTCCGTGCCCCGGTACAGCACCACCGACGAGCCCTTGGCCGCGTAGCCGAACTTGTGCGTGTCCACGGACATGGACGTCACGCCCGGCAGCCGGAAGTCGAAGCGCGGCACGTCGTAGCCCAGCTTCATGGCGAAGGGCAGCACGAAGCCGCCCAGGCACGCGTCGGTGTGGAAGCCGATGCGCTTCTTGCGCGCAATCTCGGACAGCGCCTCGATGGGGTCGATGACCCCGTGCGGAAAGCCCGGCGCGGAGCCGATAATGACGATGGTGTTGCGGTTCACCGCCTTGCGCATGGCGGCCACGTCCGCGCGGTAGTCCGGGCCCACCGGCACCCGCACCATCTTGATGCCGAAGTAGTGCGCCGCCTTGTCGAAGGCCGGGTGCGCGCTGGCGGGCGCCACCATCTCCGGCCTGGTGATGCCCTTGGTCTCCCGGGCCCAGTCCCGGTACGTCTTCATCGCCAGCATGATGCTCTCGGTGCCACCGGACGACATGGCCCCGCAGATGCGCGCCTCCTCCGGCTGGCCCGCGTTCGCCACGTCCGCGCCGAGCATGCTGGCCGTCATCGCCACCACCTCCGCCTCGAACTTCGTGGCGCTGGGCCACAGGTCGGCGTGCAGCGGGTTGCTCTGCGAATGCAGCGCGTAGACGCGGTTGAGGAACGCGATGTGCTCCGCGTCACCGTTGTACACGCCTCCGGACACGCGGCCCTCCCGCCAGCGGTACTCCTCCTGCGACTCCAGGGCCTGGAGTTCACGCAGCACGTCCTCGCGCGGGCGCCCCGTCGGCGGCAGGTGGTCGAACGACTGCATCTTCCCGCGGTAGGGCTTGAGGCCGCTCTCCAGTTCGGACAGCAGCGAGCCCGTCTCCCGGTTGAGCAGGCCCTTCACACCCGGAACAGCCTTGAGATAGCGCTCCGCCGCGGAAAGCAGCCTCGGCGGGACGTGGTTGAGCAGGCTCAGCGCCTTCAGGTCTGGAAGTGCCATGGCGAACTCCTGGGGGTTCAGGCGCTTCGCGCGCGATTGAGCCGCGCGAAGATGGCCTTGTTGTGTTTGTAGATGTTGACGAACTCGCGAAACAGCTCGTCGTAGAGCGCCGCGTTCTTCGAATCCGGGTGAAAGGTGCGGGCGACCGGCACGAGCGAGGGAATCTCCTCCACCGTCAGCTTCCCCAGCGCCACCGCGGCCTGGAACGCGGCGCCTCGTGCGTTGGCGAGCACCGGCTCATCCACCTGCTGCACCGCGCGGCCCAGCACGTCCGCGTGAATCTGGCACCACAGCGCGGAGCGTGCCCCGCCGCCAATGATTCGCAGCGAGTCCAACCGCCGGCCCACGAACTGCTCCACATAGGTGAAGAGCCAACGCGAGTTGTAGGCCACGCCCTCCATCACCGCCCGGACCATGTGCGCCCGCGTCGTCTTCAGGGACTGGTTGAAGAAGCCGCCGCGCAGTGACTTGTCGTCCACCGGGCTGCGCTCGCCGTTGAGCCAGGGCAGGAAGATGAGCTGGTCGCTGCCCGCGGGGACGGTGCCCGCCTGCGCCTCCATCACCCGGTAGAGGTCCGGCGCGTCACCATCCATGTCCGCCCCCGCATCCCGGCCATACAGGATGTTGTCCTTGAGGAAGGTGAGGCAGATGCCGGCGGACTCCTGCTCGTTGACCAGCAGGTAGCGCCCGGGCAAGGCAGACGGCAGGGACGCCATCTGGTGGAAGAGGTCCGTCTTCTTGTAGGGCACGTGGCAGCACAGCCACGACGAGGTCCCCACGCACAGGTGGGGCTCGAAGTCTCCCACCGCGCCAGAACCCACGGCGGCGGCGAGAATGTCCGGCGCGCCCGTCACCACCTGAACGTCCTCGCGCAGGCCCAGCTCGCTCGCGGCCTGCGCCTGGAGCGGCCCCAGCACCGTGGAGGCGGGGACCAGGTCCGGGAGCTTCTCCCGCTCGAGCCCCGCCATCTTCAGCAGCCGGTCGTCATAGGCGATGCGGCCCAGCGCGCGGTTGTCCGTCACCCAGTGCAGGGTGATGGAGTCGTACGAGGCGGCGCAGCGGCCGCTCAGCTTCAGGTTGAGCCAGTCCTTCGGCTCCAGGAACTTGTACGTCCGGCGGTACACGTCCGGGCGCTCGCGCCGCAGGTAGAGGATGTGGCCCACCGGGTCCTTGCCCGACAGGCTGGGCACTCCGCCCGACAGGCGAATCCACGTCATCAGGCGGCGGACGTCGTAGCCCTCCACAGAGAGGAAGCCGCCCACCGCGCGCTTCACGTCCGGCGCGCCGCGCGAGTCCATCCAGATGAGCGCGGGGCACACAGGCGTTCCGGACGCGTCCACCGCGACGGTGCCGGACCACTGCGAGCTGCAGTTGACGCCGATGACGTCCTCCGCGCGCACGGCCCCGGAAGCCAGCAGGCGCCGCGTCGCAAGGACGATGGCGCGCCACCACGCCTCCGGCTGCTGCTCAGCGCCCCCATCCGGGAGCAGGGACAGCTCCAGCGGCTCCACGTCACCGCCCAGAATCTGTCCCCTCAGCGTGACGGCCGCCACCTTGACGGCGGACGTCCCGAGGTCAATGGCCAGGATGGCCTGCTCACCTGCGTGGGACACACTTCCCTCCATGCCGGGCGTCAAGACAGACCGGGCGGGCGACTGCCGCGGCGGCCGAGTCTAGGAAACGAATGCGTGCAGCCTGCCACCGACGCGTGGAAGTTCGTCGTTTTTCTGAAAGCTCGGAAGAAGTCCCCGCGCCCTCGTCCGCCCCCGGGGCGTGGTGGCGGACTGTTCCTCCCGCGGGTGGCTTCCACGCGCCCCGCCCTTCCTACCTTTGCGCGAGGCAAAGAACAGGGGGACCACCATGGCCGAAGTCCAGCAGCCCTTCCTCACGGATATCACCGAGATTCGCCGCCGAGCCCGGGAGCACCTGGAGGAAGGCGCCATCACCGAAGACTACGAGGGCGACGTCAACGCCACCATCAAGCTGCTCAATGACGCGCTGGCGACGGAAATCGTCTGCGTGCTGCGCTACACCTACCACTACATCGCCGCGGTGGGCATCCAGAGCGAGTCCGTGAAGGACGAGTTTGGAGAGCACGCCCGCGAGGAGCAGCAACACGCACTTCGCATCGCCGAGCGCATCAACCAGCTCGGAGGCAAGGCGGACTTCAACCCCGAAGGACTGCTGTCCCGCAGCGCCAGCCAGTACGCCGAAGGGCAGAACCTGGTGGACATGATCAAGGAGAACCTCATCGCCGAGCGCATCGCCATCCAGACGTATCAGGAGATGGTGCGCTACTTCGCCAACCATGACCCGACGACGCGCCGGATGATGGAGGACATCCTCGCCAAGGAGGAGGAGCACGCCAACGACATGCATGACCTGCTGGTGGCGCACCAGGGCAAGCCGCCCCTGCGGAGCTGAGCGCCGCCTGGCCGCCGCGCGCGCGCCTGGCTAAGCTGGCGGGCAACGCGTCCGGGGGGTGGCATGCGCAGGCGCTTCACCGCTGTGAGCGAGCTGTGTCGGCGGCACCCGGTGGCCCTGGGCGCCGCCGCGACCTTCAGCCTCAGCCTGCTGCTGCGCTGGCTCTACCTGCAGGCGTCGCCTGACCGGACCTGGCCCTTCTCCATCTTCTTCTACGGCGACGCGCGCTTCTTCCACACCTACGCCGCCGACCTCGCGCGGGGGCACACCGGGCCCGCCACCCTGCCCTACCACCCGCCCCTGTTCCCCTGGCTCCTGGGGCTGCTCTACCGCGTCCTGGGCCCACCGCAGGGCAGCGCCTACCCGTACAAGCTCGCCCTGGCGCTGCTGAACGCGGGCACGGTCGCCTTCACCGGGTGGTGGTGGCGCAAGGTGCTGGGCACCGGCTGGAGCCTGCTGGGCGCCGCCCTCTTCGCGAGCAGCTTCGGCTGGCTGGTGCTGTCCACCACGTACAGCAACGAAGTGCTCTACGTCCTCTTCCTCTCAGCCACCTGCGCGCTGATGCTCCAGCACCGCGCGGGCCCCACGTGGACGGGCGCCGTGCTGCTGGGCGCCGTCATGGGTCTGGGCTCGCTCACCCGCGCCGAGCACCTGTACCTCTGGCCCTTCCTCCTCGCCTGGGCCTGGCTCTACCGAGGCGCCACGCCCCCGCGGACCCTGGCCCTGCGTTGGGGCGCGGCCCTGCTCGTCACCGCCGTCGTGCTGGCGCCTTGGGCAATCCACAACGCGCGCGTGCTGCGCGAGCTCAGCGCCCGGACGCCGCACCTGGAGCCGCTGCCCGTGCTGGCCCCCGTCACCGTGTACGGCCCCATCAACTTCGCCATGGCGAACCACGCCGCGGCCACCGGGGGCTTCACGCCCGACAGCGTCAACCAGATGGGCCAGGAGGGCTTCCTGGACGTGGCCAACCCCGCCCAACGCCACCTGTTGCTGCACGGGTACGCGGAGGGGCTCGCGTGGATGCGGGATTACCCGGCGGACGCGGCGCGTCTGTGGCTGGCCAAGCTCGACCGCTGGCTGGACGGCTTCCGGCTGGGTTTGGGAGCCTCCAACCTGCCCGCGGGACTGCACGGCACCCGGGCCCCCGTGGACGTCTTCGTGCCGGAGAGCGCGTGGCTGAAGTGGCCGCTCACCCTGCTGCTGCTCGCGGGCGCCGCGCTGTCCTTGCGGCCCGCGTGGCGCGGCTTCGCGCTCTTCACCGCGGTGCTGCTGCACCGGGCCCTCATCACCGTCGCCTTCTTCGGCTACACGCGCGGCCTGCTCGCCGTCTTTCCCGCGCTCATCCCGTTGCTGGTGCTGCCGCTCGTGGTGCTCGCCACACGCGCCTCCGCTCAGCGGTGGTCCACGCGGCTGCCTGCCGTCGCCGCCGCCGCGTTGCTCTTCTTCTGGGTGGAGGCCGGCGTCCTCGCGCTGACCGCGCCCCGGCGCTTCATGGCCAGCGGGAGCACCGACCGCGCCAGCGGCAAGCTCATCCAGGATGACTGGGTGCGCATCTGGCCAGACTGAAGGCGATTCGCGCCCTCATGGGAAAACTTCAATCCCGCGGGATGTCAGCCCGGTTCGTGCACGGCAGTTCGAATGCCAAGCATACCGACAGTGAACACTTCTAAGTCCCGTTATTCTTGCAAAACTTTCTTCGGGAATAGCGAACGGAATCCCACGTATTCAGATTTAATTTCACACCCGGTATGGGCGTTGACGTGCTCCGTGCAGGAGCCACCGCGAGGGCATGTGCCTCCGCGGGTCCGCAGAGGAGAAACGCATGCGCCACACACGGGTGTCAGCAGCATGTCTCGTCCTGCTCCTATCCACCTCCGCCTGGGCCTTCAAGCCACCTGACAAGGGACAGAGCGCCGTCGCCGACAAGGCTTTCTTCAAACAAGAGCTGTACCTGCCCATCCAGAACATGCCGTTGCAGCAGGCCCGCCAGCAGATGAACTCGCTCGGCGCCGACGCGTGGGACGACTTCTTCAAGCGCAATGGGCGCGACTTCAACGTCTACATCGACCCGCGCACTGGAACACCCACCGCGGTGCAAGGCACCATTCCCCTCATCCCGGGTGACGGCTTCAACAACAAGGTCACCATGGACGAGGTCCGTGAGTCCATTGGCCGCTCCATCGCGAACGTGGATGAGTCCGCCGTCGGTGACCTCATCTTCAAGTTCATCGCGGACAACCAGGCCGCGTTCAACGTCGACCTGATGCAGATGGGCAACCCCCGGGTGACGCGCATCAACGACGACCTCATCCAGGTCCACATCTCCCAGCAGGTCAACGGCGTCCCGGTGCGCCACGGGCGCATCGCGGCCACCATCAGCCACGGCAACCTCATCCTCATCGGCACCGAGGCCTGGGCCAACGTGCGCATCGACACCCGCCCCCGGCTGGCCCCGCAGGACGCGCTGGTGTCCGGCAACGGCTTCGTGGGGCTGAACACCAGTCCCCAGACGCTGTGGCAGCAGCCCACGCTGGAGATTGCCCCCGTGGCGCTCGCGGGTGAGTCCTTCAACGGCGCCGTCGGCACCGGCTACGAGCACCGGCTCGTGTACACCTACGGCTTCTCCGAGGCCGGCGGCAACGAGCGCTGGAAGACGACGGTGGACGCCCAGACGGGCGAGGTGCTCGCCGTGGAGGACGACAACCACTACTTCGACGCGCAGATGAAGGGCGGCATCTATCCGTCCACCAACATCGGCACCTGCACCTCCAACGAGACGTGCGGCACCATGCAGCCCAACTCGCCCATGCCCTGGGCCAACACCGGACTGGCGGCGCCCAACAACTTCACGGACGGCGCGGGCATCGTCAACTACAGCTCCGGCACCGTCACCACCACGCTGGCGGGCAAGTACGTGCGTATCAGCGACTCGTGCGGCGCCATCAACATCAGCTCCTCCACGGGCAACCTCAACCTGGGCGGCGTGAACAACGACCACGACTGCACCGTGCCTCCGGGCACGTCACCGGGCAACACCGCCGCGTCCCGCTCCAGCTTCTACGAGCTGAACAAGCTGGCCGAGCAGGCCCGCGGGTGGCTGCCCACCAACACCTGGCTCCAGGGCCAGCTGCTCTCCAACGTCAACATCAACAGCACCTGCAACGCCTTCTGGAACGGCAGCTCGGTGAACTTCTACCGGAGCGGCGGAGGCTGCCGGAACACCGGTGAGATTGGCGCCGTGTTCGACCACGAGTGGGGCCACGGCATCGACGACTTCGACGCCAACGGCTCGCTCAGCAACTCGTCGGAAGGCTACGCGGACATCGCGGCCATCTACCGCCTGCAGACGTCCTGCGTGGGCTACGGCTTCTTCCAGACGGTCAACACCGGCTGCGGCCTGACGCCGGACGGCACGGGCTACAACCAGCAGGAGGCGCAGGTCTCCGGCCAGTCGTGGTGCAACACCAAGTGCTCCGGCGTGCGTGACGCGGACTGGGCCGCCAGCGTGCCCAACATCCCCGCCACGCCGCAGAACTTCGTGTGCCCCATGTGCAGCTCCGGCTCCGGCCCGTGCAGCCGCCAGGTCCACTGCGCGGCCTCGCCCGTGCGTCAGGCGGCCTGGGACTTCGTCACGCGCGACTTGACGGCGCCGCCGTTCAACTACGACTCCAACACCGCCTTCATCGTGGGCAACAAGACGTTCTACCAGGGCAGCGGCAACGTGGGCACGTGGCACGCCTGTAACTGCACGGCGGGAACGTCTGACGGCTGTGGCGCCACCAACGGCTACATGCAGTGGCTGGCGGCGGACGACGACGACGGCAACCTGGCCAACGGCACGCCGCACATGTCCGCCATCTACGCGGCGTACAACCGGCACCGCATCGCGTGCTCCACCCCGACGGTGACGAACAGCGGCTGCGCCGCCGGCCCCACCGCGGCGCCCGCCAACACCACCGCCACCCCGGGTGACGGGCAGGTCAGCCTGAGCTGGAACGCGTCCGCGGGCGCCACCCAGTACTGGGTGATGAAGACGGAGGGCTTCGCGGGCTGCGACTTCGGCAAGGCGAAGGTCGCCACCGTCACCGGCACCACCTATACGGACGGCGAGGTCGCCAACGGCCGGCAGTACTGCTACTCCGTCGTCCCGGCGTCCTCCAACGCGTGCTACGGCGCCGCCAGCGCCTGCACGTGCGCCACGCCCGTCTGTGCCGCGCCCGGCACGGCCGTGCTCGCCGCGCCCTCCGGCGGCGCCACCGGCGTGGAGCTGACCGCGGTGCTGGACTGGAACGACGTCTCCGGCGCTTCCACATACGAGGTGCAGGTCGCCACCGACGCGGCCTTCACCAACGTGGTGGCCAGCGCCACCGCGCTGACGGCCAGCACCTGGACGGTGTCGCCAGCCCTGGCCACCAGCACCTCGTTCTACTGGCGCGTGCGCGCGAGCAACTCGTGCGGTGGCGTGGGCGCCTGGACCGCGGCGTCCACCTTCACCACGCGCGGCTGCGTCGCCCTGGCGGCGCCCACGCTGAGCAGCCCCGCCAACGGGGCCACCGGTGTCGGCACGTCCGCGGCGCTCGACTGGAGTGACGTGCCCAGCGCCGCCACCTACGAGGTCCAGGTGGCCACGGACTCGGCCTTCACCAATGTGGTCCGCTCGGCCACCGCCCTGACGGCCAGCGCGTGGACGGTGACGCCAGCGCTGAGCAGCAGCACCCCATACTACTGGCGCGCACGGGCGGCCGACTCCTGCGGCACCAGCGCCTACAGCACTGCGAGAAGCTTCACCACCACCAACATCTGCACGCCGGTGGCCGCCACCTACAACACCACGCTGCGGGCACCGTCCTGCGGCAACGTGTGCGGGTGTGACACCGGGACGGTGCTCGTCAACGGCCGCGGCACCATGTCCGGCGGCGCCGAGCCCAACCAGCCCAACACCCTCAACGCCTCCTGCGCGGACGGAAGCTCCGGCACCTACCACAGCGATGAGAGCGTCGACCGTGTGGTCCTCCGCACGGTGGACCACAGCGCCTTCTCCGTTGGCAAGCAGGTGACGGCCGAGGTGACGGTGTGGTGCTGGGGCAGCACGGACCGCTTCGACCTGTACTACACGACCAACACCTCCGCGCCGTCGTGGACGGCGCTGACCACGGACGTGGCCTGCACGGGCAGCGGTGCGCGGACCTTCACGCACACCTTCAACCTGGGCGCCACCGCGGGCAACCACGCCATCCGCGCGCAATTCCGATACGGCGGCACCGCGAGTTCGTGCACCTCCGGCAGCTACAACGACCGCGACGACCTCGTCTTCGGCGTGGCGGCCGCGGTGGCCTCCGCGGCGCCGGAGAAGACGCGCAGCGTGCAGGGACGCTCGACGCAGGCGGCCCGTTGATGAACGCCCCCCGTCACCCGGCGTGACGGCGGAATGAACGCGAGGGCCTCCGGGTCGACGTCCGGAGGCCCTTCTGCTTTCGCGCTCAGTGCGCCGAGGGAGTGTCCGGCGGCGGTGGCTCTCGGCTCGGCGGCGCTGACGGACGCGGCCCCGCCATGGGGCCCGCGAAGAGCAACCCTTCCTCCACCGCGCCTCGGCCGGGCTCCCGCTTCGAGTCCTCCATTCGATGGCTGCGCCGCCACGCTTCCTGGCGAAGCCCCAGCACTTCCTGCACCAGCACCTGCGCCGCCGCGGCCAGCGGCACCGCCAGGACGACGCCAGGCAGCCCCGCCAGCGCGCCGCCGCAGAGCACCACGATGGAGATGAGCAGCGGGTTCATCTTGATGGCCCGCCGCTGAATCATGGGGCCCAGCACGTTGGACTCAATCTGCTGGTACACGATGAACACGGCCACCGCGATCAGCGCATCCTTGAGCCCCACCGCGGCCAGGGTGATGACGCCCACCAGCACCGCGCTGATGATGCTGCCCAGATAGGGAATGACGCCCATCATCATCACCATCACCCCCAGCGGCAGGAAGTACGGCACGCCCTGGATGAGCGCCATGGTGGCGGCGACCGTTCCGCCAATGGTCATCACCAGCAGGGTTCCCGCCAGGTAGTTGGCCACGGCCTTGCGCATCCGGGACATGAGCAACCGCACGCGTGGCCGGCGACGCGGCGACACCCACTGGATGATGCTCTCGTAGAGGTCTTCACCGAACAGCAGGCTGAACACCGTGAGGACCACCACGGTGATGCCGCCCGCCACCAGACCCAGCGTCGACGACAGGACGTTGATGAGGCGGCCCGCGACGTCCGTTGGCTCGAAGCGGATGAGGTCTTCAGCCTGGACCTCTACGCCATAACGCGTGCTCAGCTCCTCCACCCAGCGGGACTGCGCGAGCCGCTCGAGCATGGCGGGCATCGACTGGACCAGTGCCTGGAGCTGGTGGATGAGCATGGGCACCAGCGAGCCCACCAGGACGCCCATCATCCCCAGCAGCGCCAACGCCACGATGGCCACACCCGCGCCGCGAGGAAGCCCCCACTGCGTCAGCCGGCGCACCAGGGGGCTCAGCGCGATGGAGAGCAGCAGCACGACGGCCAGCAGCGTGAGCACGGGGTACACCGCCCGGAGCGCGGCCCAGAACAGGATGAGCAGCAGGACCTGCGTTCCGACGATCCAGACCGTCCGCGGCGGCACATAGACGGGGAGCTGCCGACGAGATGCCTTCATGCCTCACAAGGTAGGATGTGGTTGCACGGACGGTAGGCGGCCCGAAGCACACCACCGCGTCACCTGACAGGCGCTCCTGCAACTTCAGGCGGTTGGCGTAGCGCACACCCAGCAGGCAAGCAGACGTGCGCCCACTGTTGCGCCTGAAGTACGAGCGGGCCTCAAGCCCCGGAGCAGGCAACGCATGCCATGGGGGCGAGCGTGCCCCACCCTTGAGTGCGAGCCGAAGGGGGCGCAACCTGCACGCGCCATGTCCGATAATTCCCAGACCCACCCGAGGACCGGGAGTGTGGAGGGTAACGCGATGTGGATTGAAGCCATCGTCATGCCCCGGCAGAGCGCCACGCCGTACCGGCCTTCGCCGCGCAAGAAGCGTGGAGCCGATGCCATCCCGGCATCAGCCCCGGACCGCCGGCCCGCCTACCAGGCCGCGCTCGACGAGGGACGCCGCTTCTGGGACGCCGTGCTCGCGTTCCTGAAAAACCACCACTTGATGGACGCGGTCCGGTGGATCAGCGAACCGGGAACGATTCCCCTCGTCACGCTCCACTGCACCCGCATCGTCCTGGAGCGGCTCCGGCAAGCGCCCGAGTTCGAAGCGGGTCTGTCGATGAACCTCGAAGTCCCCGTGTGACGGTTGGCCGTGCAGGCTCAAGGCACGGGGACGAAGCGGTAGAGCGCGCTCTCGATGTCGGACGTCACATACAGGGTGCCCGACGCGCCCACTGCCACGCCCGTGGGGAGGTAGCCCGGAGGCAGTCCCTCGCTCTCAGGCAGACCGATGCGCAGGCCACTGGCGAGCACCGTCACGCGGCCCGTGGCCGCGTCGATGCGCACCAGCCGCTTGCGGCCCACCTCCGCGACAATCAACCCGCCATCGGGATGCAGCGCGATGCCTTCGGGCGCCTTGAGGCCCGTAGCCACCGTGCGCCGAGCCCCATCCGACAGGCGCACGCGAGTCACCTTCCCCGACCGCACCTCAGTCACGTACACCCCTGGCTCCTTCGCCTTCGTGTCGGCCGCGAGTCCCACGGGCCCACCCATCCTCTCCGCCAGCACCGAGGTGACGGCGGGCTCGGAGGTATCCACACGAACGAGCCGGCCCGTGGCGGCCTCGGCGACGAGCAGCGTGCCGTCCTCCAGCGCCACCACGCCCTGCGCGCCATTCGGACTGGGAATGGTCCGCAGGAGCGCTCCCGTGGCTCGGTCCAACACCTGGAGGGTGCTGTGGCTGCCCAGATAGGCCGTGCTCAGCACGACATGCCGGGCAGTCACGCTCACGTTCATGGGGAAGTTCAGCTGCGACGAGAGGACCCGCGTCGTCTGGTTCACCAGACCCTCACGCCCGCCCACCCGGCGCAGGGCGTACACATCCGCCACGTACAGCGTCTCCTCGGGGTCATCTGGCACGACGGCGATACCGGAGGGCACGGACAAGCGAGATTCGACCAGGAGGCGAACGGAGCCATCGGCGGGATTCACCACGCGGATGTCGTTGTCGACCATGTTGGACACGTACACCTGGTCATCCGGGCCCACGGCCAGATTGTCGAGCCCGGTGGGCAGCTTCGCGACGACCTCCTTGGCACCCGACGGCAGGCGGACCCGCACCAGTTCACCCGTCGCCGCGTCGACGACGTAGAGGTTCTCCCGCCGCGCGTCGAAGTTGACGGCGACGGGCACCGTGAAGCCTTCCGCCACCTTCTCGATGAGGCCCGTGTCCACGTCCACGCGGGCAATCTGCCCCTTGAGGATGAGCGGGCCATACAGCCGGTCATCGGGGCCGAACTCGAAGCCATTGAGATAACCGGGCGCGTCGATGACCTTCCGGGGCGGCTTGCGCCCGGTCGGGTCCACCTCCCACAGCGCGTCGCCTCGCCCGAGTTGCGTCACGTACAACCGGCCATCGCCGCGGAAGGCCAGCGAGTTGAGGCCCGGCAGGTTCCTCGCGATGACGCGCGTCTTCCCATCCGGCGTGCGCCGCATCAGCTGGCCGGAGAAGTAACCCGTCCAGTAGATGGAGCCGTCAGGCCCCAGCGCGACGTCATCCGCGCCACCCAGCGGAGGCCCCACGAGCGTGCTCACCGCGCCCGTGCTCAGGTTGACCGCGTGGACCGACTGGCCCAGCAGGTTGCTGGCCAGCAGGTTTCCCTTTCCATCCACGGCGAGCCCGTGGACACCCTGGAAGTGGGAGCCAGCCACCACCGTCTCCTGACGGTAGGACTTGGGAGGGGTCGCCAAGGCCGGGCCCGCCATCAACAGCAGACCGGCGGCCAGGGACTTGGAGACGCATCGGAACATGGAGGCACTCATGGCTTCGAAGCCGCCTTGCCCTGCGTGAGCTCCAGGCCCACGAGTCCATCGCCCTGACGCCAGGCACGCAGGACATCGATGAACGCGAGCGTGTCGCCTCCGAAGGTCGCGTAGCGGATGGCGTTCGGCCCCGGGCTGACACCCTCGTTGTTGTAGTAGCCGGGCGTGCAATCCGCCCCGCCGAAGGAAATCCCTGTCCTGAGGCGGGAGAGAATCACGTCCCACCACTGCTGCTGTGCCTGCGCCGAGGGCTCGATGACTTCCACGCCCTGCATCAGGCACCGCCCGATGATGTAGGCGGCGTGCTGGGACTGCTCGTCGAGGATGTGCACGAAGTTGATGGCCCAGCCGCTCTGGGTCGTGGTGAACATCAACAGATTCGGGAAGCCGCGGCTGTGCATGCCGTG
The DNA here is from genome assembly GCF_006547355.1 of Myxococcus sp. AB036A. Classification (NCBI taxonomy): domain Bacteria; kingdom Pseudomonadati; phylum Myxococcota; class Myxococcia; order Myxococcales; family Myxococcaceae; genus Myxococcus; species Myxococcus sp. AB036A. The sequence continues at coordinate 22,220 of NZ_VHLC01000074.1, forward strand.
CAGCGTCGCCGGACCGTCGGCCCAGCTTTCCCGGAGCGATGTGCCATCCCGGCCCCGGATGTCGAAGCCCAGCATCCGGGTGTAGTCACCCGAGACTTCAAAGCCCGAGGCGTAGATGAGGCAGTCGACCGGGTATTCCTTCCCCTTCACCACCACACCCGTCGGCGTAATCCGCTCCACGCCCTTGCCTTCCGTGTCCACGAGTTGGACGTTGGGCCGGTTGAACGTCTCCAGGTATTCGTCGTGGAAGCAGGGCCGCTTGCACATCGGGTTGTAATAAGGCTTGAGCGCCTCGGCCGTCGCTGCATCCGAGACAATGGCATCCACCCGCGCGCGGATCTCCTCCATCTTCCGGTAGTCAGCCAACTGGCGGAGTTCGGCGGCTTCCTCGGGGGTCCGGGCCTGCTGGGTCGCGCCGTCCAGGAAGATGTACGTCCAGCCGTCCTGGACCATGTCGACCAGCAGCGGGCGGCCAGAGACAATCGCGGAGAAGTTGCGGATGCGGTCTTGCTGCCAGCCGGCCTGGAGCGACTTCGCCCAGGCCTCATCCGTGGGCCGGTTGCCGCGCACGCCAACACTCGAGGGGGTGCGCTGAAAGACATACAGCCGCTGGGCCACGGCACCCAGTTGGGGAATGGCCTGAACCGCCGTGGCGCCCGTGCCGATGATGCCCACGCGCTTGTCAGCCAGCCGGCTCATGCGGCTGGTGGGGCTGCCACCGGTATAGGCGTAGTCCCAGCGGCTGGTATGGAAGCAATGCCCCTTGAACGTCTCGATGCCTGGAATGCCGGGCAGCTTGGCCTTGTGGAGGATGCCTCCTGCGATGATGACGAAGCGCGCCGCCAGCCGGTCCCCTCGGTCCGTCGTGACGTTCCAGCGCCGGGCGTCCTCGTCCCAATCCATGGACTGGACCAGGGTCTGGAACAGCGCCTTCTCGTAGAGCTGGAAGTGCCTGCCGATGCGCTGGCAATGGGCGAAGATTTCGGGCGCCCGCGCATACTTCTCCGTGGGCATGTAGCCAGTCTCTTCGAGCAGCGGCAGATAGATGTAGGACTCCACATCGCAAGCGGCGCCTGGATAGCGGTTCCAGTACCAGGTGCCACCGAAGTCGCCGCCCTTCTCGACAATGCGGATGGAGTCCACGCCCGCCTGACGCAGCCGCGCGGCCGACAACATGCCGCCAAACCCACCTCCGACAATCAAGACGTCTAGCTTTTCCGCCAGCGCCGGGCGTGTGAAGCCAGGCTCGACATAAGGGTCCTTGTCGAAGTCCGCGAAGACGCCCTTCAAAGGGATGTACTGCGTATTGCCGTCGGGCCGCAGCCGCTTCTCACGCTCGAGGCGGTACTTCTCCTTCAAGGCTTCCGGAGAAAAAGCGCGCCCCTCCTGCTTTGTCGCAGTCATCCGCACATGTCCTTTCGAGTTGGAAGCCACGCACGACGTACACAGTCGTTTACTTACATAGACATAACTCAGTCTGAATTATAAGTAAACCCGGATGCCCCTGACCCGACCGCCCACTGCAAAGCCAGCCGTTCGGCAAAGAGACTCCGAACGCACACGCACCGCCCTGACGACCGCCGCGCGGGCCCTCTTCTCCACACAGGGCTTCGCCAACACGGGGGTGCGGGACATCGCGGCGCTGGCCGGAGTCAACTCCTCGCTCGTGGGCCGCTACTTCGGCTCCAAGCAGGGGCTGTACCGGGAGACGCTGGCACAGGTGCTCGATATCGGCCCGTTGCTCCAGATAGACAGGCGCCAGTTTGGAGAGACGGTGGTGTCCCTCTTCCTGGGCGCACACGACGCCTCGGGTCCGTTGGCGATGCTCATCCTGTCGGCGTCCGACCCCGAAGCCCATGCGACCAGCGTCGAACTGCTCCAGAAGCAGGTCATCGCCCCCCTGGCCCGCTGGCTGGGCGCTCCGGATGGCGAGGGGCGCGCGGCCCGGCTCAACATCCTCTGGAATGGCCTGCTCGTCAGCGGGCGGCTGCTGCCCATCCAACGGCTCTCAGAGGGACTCGACACGTCCACCCAGCGTTGGCTGGCGGCCGCAATCCAGTCAGTCATTGACGAAGGCGCGACCTGAGAACGCGGCGGTCCTGTCATGGCAGAGGGCGCATGTCCGCCCCATCGGCTAGCGTCGTTGTCCTTCGAGCTTCGTTCCATGCCCTGGAGTCGTTCATGTCGCCACCCCGCACACTCGCGCCTCTTCTCGTCCTGCTCCTATTGACCGCCTGTGGGGACGATCCCACGCCCACGCCCGCGGACAGTGGCGTCGTCGTCGACGCCGGAAACAATCCCGACGCTGGGACGGACTCCGATGCGGGCACCGATTCCGATGCGGGAGCGGACGCCGGTCAGGATGCGCCGCCCGGCATCACCACCGAGGTCCTTCCGGAAGGCACCGTGGGCCGGGCGTACACGACGACACTGGCCGCCGCGGGCGGCACCGCGCCCCTGACCTGGAGCATCACGGCGGGGACGGCGCCAGCGGGCCTCACGCTGGCCGCCACGGGCACCCTCAGCGGCACGCCCGCCCAGGTGGCCGGCAGCACCTTCACCGTCACGGTGGAGGATGCGAATGGCCAGACGGACACCCGGGAACTGACGCTCTCCGTGAGCGCGCCGGGCGCCCCCGTGTTCACCGCGGGCCAGTGGAACCTCACCTACTTCGGCTCGGATTCGCGCGGCCCGTCGAACTCCTCGTCGAATGGCGGCACGTCCGATGACCTGCAGATTGCCGGTGCGCGCGACATCATGCTCGCGGCGGGCGCCAACCTGTGGGCCATGGTGGAGATGGTGGATGCCGCCGACTTCGACCTGCTCAAGGCCCAGCTCCCCGGCTTCGACGGCTTCCTCTCCAACGACGCGGCCTTCGTCTCTGGCGGAACGTCTCCCTATGGCACGAGCAGCCAGAAGCTGGGCGTGCTCTACGACAGCTCCCTCTCCTTCCAGAGCGCGACCCTGGTCCGGATTGGGAGCATCTCCGACTTCGCGGACCGCCCGCCGCTCCGCGTGGACTTCACCACCGAAATCAACGGGGCGGAGACGCCGCTCACCGTCATCGTCGTCCACATGCGCGCCAACAGCGCCGACCCGACGGGTCCGCGCGAAGCCCGGGAGCGCGCGTCCGCGGCGCTCAAGGCGTACCTCGACGAGCAGTTGCCCACGCAGCACGTCTTCGTGATTGGCGACTGGAATGACGACGTGGACGAGTCCATCTCGCTCGACCCCACCTCCGGCGCGCCGCTGGCCACGCCCTACCAGAACTTCGTCTCCGACTCGGCTCGCTTCACCTTCATCACCCAGGAGCTGTCGCTGGCGGGGGATGACACCTCCATTGGCTTCGAGAACGTCGTCGACCACACCCTGGCCACCAACGAGGCGGCGGACCGATACCTCGCGGAATCGGCCCGCGTGCTCTACGTGGACGAGTGGTTCCCCGACTTCCTCAACGTGGTCAGCGACCATCGCCCCGTCGTCAGCAGCTACTCCTTCAGCGCGGCAACCGGCCCCTTCCTCCGCCTGAAGTCGCCCCACGGCGGGACGTACCAGGGCGGGAGCACGCTGCCCATCACCTGGACGTCCTGGGGCGTGGGCGAGGTCCGCGTCGAAGTCTCCACCAATGGTGGCACGGACTGGAGCGTCCTGGCCGCGTCCATCCCGGCGGCCCTGGGGCGCTTCGCCTGGAGCGTTCCGGACGAGGCGGGCTCGAACGTGTGGGTGCGCGTGGTGGATGTCTACGAACCGGCGCACACGGACATGAGTGACGCGGCGCTGACCATCGCCAGTGGCGCCGCGCGCGTGTTCATCAACGAGGTGTTGGCCCATGAAGGCGCCCAGGCCTCCACGCACGAGTTCGTGGAGCTGGTCAACGCCAGTCCCTTCCCCGTGGACATCTCCGGCTGGACGCTGTGGGACGCCACCAACGGTTCCGCGCGGCATGTCTTCGCGCAGGGGACGCAGTTGGGTGGTGGCAAGGCCGTTGTCGTCTTCGGTGGCGCCGCGGCGGTGCCTGCGGGACAGGCGAATGCGCTGGCCGCGTCCAGTGGTCTGCTGGGCCTGGGGAACAGCAGTGACTCCGTGCGCGTCCGGCGGCAGGACTCCACGCTGGTAGACCAGTACGACTACACGTCCACCGTGCCCGGGGTTTCCGTCAACCGCTCGCCGGACGCCACGCCGGATGCGAGCTTCGTCGCGCATGACACGCTGACGCCGGGCGTCGCCAGCTCTCCGGGGCTGCGCGCGGACGGCGCGGCATTCTGACGAGACGCGTGTGACACGGCCCTCAAGGAACGAAGAGGAGCCGTGACGCCTGCTGCACCCAGGCGCGCCGCGTATCGAGCGTGCCGAAGTCGAGCAGGATGAACTGGTCGAACAGCCGGGGCATCATCGACAGCAGGCTCAGGGAGGCCCAGACCTGGGTGAGCGCCATCCGCAGCCGGTTCTCCGGCAGATGCGGCGCCCCCGGCGCCAGCCGCCCGGCCAGTTCGGCCAGGAACGCATTGAGGCGCTGGATGGCGGAGCTGTCGTAGCGCTGATGGGCCAGCGCGTCGTGGAAGTGCGCGTGCGCGATGTACGGGTAGCGCAGCGAGTTGCTCATCAAATCCTCGAGCAGCGTCTCGAACGCCTCGCGAATGCCCAGGCCCTCCAACCGGAGCCGATCGAAGTCCTCCAGGACGTTCCCGAAGGCCTGGTCCAGCGTCTGCTCCAGCGCCAGGGCGACCAGCTTCTCCTTGCTCCGGAAGTAGTAGCTGATGGCCGCGCTGTTCACCTGCGCCTCGCGGGCAATCTCCCGGATGCCCGTCGCATCGAGTCCGTCCCGGCCGATGCACACGATGGTCGCCCGGAGAATGCGCTCCCGGGCCTCCTGCTCCTTGGTCCCCATCCCTGCAAACCCCTGAAACGACGTGACTCCGCGCCGACGCTTGACAGGCGCGGGCAACTTTAAATCTATTGATTCAATCAACCGATTAACCCAGGAGATTGAATCCCATGGTCAAGCCCGAAGGCGAACCTACCGCAGGAAGACCCTCTCGACGAGGCGTGCTGATGGGAGCGGGGCTGTTTGCGGGCGGCGCGGCGGCGGCGCTGGGGCTGCGGAGCGCGCTGGCACCGGTGTCCAAGGACGTGCAGGGCATCAACCCCCGAAGCGACGCCTGGTACGACATCCGCCTCACGGGGGACGGGCTGATGGACAACCAGGTGCTCTGGTTCCTCAGCCATGCCACCCACGGCCAGAGCGACGTGGGGGACGTGCTGGAGACGGCCAGCCGCATCCAGCCCGGGGACGAGCGCAGCTGGTTCGAGGCGTGGACCCAGACGGCGCGGCGGGTCCACGGCCACGCCCAGAACGCCGAGTCCAAGGGTCACCTCCTGAGCGCCGGCCAGGCCTACGCGCGCGCGGCGAACTACTACCGCGCGGCGACGATGCACTACACGGACCTGGAGGACCCGCGGACGCTCGAGGTGACGCGACAGGCGGCCACCACCTTCGAGAAGTCGAACGGGCTGCTCGGCTACGACATCCAGCCGCTGGCCATCCCCTACGAGGGCACCACGCTGGCGGCGTACTTCGTGCGCTCGCCACACGCGAAGCCCAGCGCGCCTGTCATCCTCCTCCATCAGGGGCTGCATGCCTGGCCGGAGGAGACGAAGTGGGTCTGGGAAGGCGCGGCCCGACGCGGCTACCACGTGCTCATGTTCCACGGCCCGGGCCAGGGCCGCTCGCTGCGGGAACACCGGCTGAGCTTCCGGCCGGATTGGGAGAAGGCCGTCAGCCCCGTGGTGGACGCGGCCGAGCGCATCAGCGGGGTGGACCCTCGCCGCATCCTCCTCATGGGCCTGTCATTCGGCGGCGCCCTGGCGCCTCGGGCGGCGGCGTTCGAGCCTCGCATCGCCCTGTGCATCGCCAACCCCGGCGTCCTCAGTTGGTGGGAGTCCACCAGCTCGCACTTCAACCGCTTCCTCCCGGGCTCGCTTGCACTGCTGAAGTCACACCCGGAGCAGTTCGACCAGGCGATTACCGCGCTCGCGGACCGCTGGCCCACCGCCCAGTACTGGCTGCGTGACGTGTATTGGAAGCATGGCGCCCGGTCGCCGTCGGAGCTCTTCCGCAAGCTGGAGGAGTTCACCAACGAGGCCATCGTCGACCGCATCCGCTGCCCGGTGCTCATCATGGAGGGCGAGGCGGAGGATGCCTCGCCCGGCCAATCCCAGAAGCTCTACGACGCGCTCCGGGGCCCCAAGCACCTGATGATGTTCACCCACGAAGAGGCCGCGCCCCTGCACTGCCAGGCGGCGTCCACGGCGCTGGCCGAAGCGCGCCTGTTCGACTGGCTCGACGAGAACGTCTGAGGCCCCGCCATGACACCGCTCCTCACGGCCGTTCTCGGCGTCCTGCTCGTGGCCACTCCCGAGGAAGCACCGGAGGGGCGCTTCAGCATCGTCCCCTTCGTGCTGCCCGCCTACCAGCCGGAGACGAGCTTCCTCCTGGGCGGCGCGGCATCGCTCATCTATCAGCCCCCGGCGTCGCGAGGCGGCAGGGAGTCCCAGGTGATGCTGGCCGCAGCCGCGAGCACCCGTGGCCAGTTCACCCTCCTCCTCCAGCCGGACGTGAATCTGCTCGACGACCGGCTGAACCTCACGGCCACCGCCAGCGCGGCGCGCTTCCCGGACCGCTTCTTCGGCATGGGCGCACGCACGCGGGCGGAGGATGAGGAGGACTTCACCCCCATCTTCTTCGAGCTTGAACTGAGTCCGAAGTGGCGCATCGCCCCCCGCCTCTATGTCGGCCCCACCGTGCGCTATCAGCACGCGCGCTTCACCTATGTCGCGGAGGACGGGGCGGTGCGGCACATGACGGGCGCCGAGGGCGGTTCGACGGTTCAATTCGGGCTCACCGCCCTCTATGACTCACGGGACAACACGCTCAATCCGGTGACAGGCCTGGTGGCGCGGCTCAACCTGCGCCGGGCCCGGGACGCGTGGGGCTCCGACTACGTCTTCGATGTGCTGCGGCTGGATGTCCGGCGCTACCTCACACTTCCATGGGGGCAGCGGCACGTTCTCGCGATGCAGGGACTCGTCGACCTGCGCGACGGTGAACCGCCCTTCTATGACACGGGACGGTTGGGAGGGATGGAGTTGAGCCGAGGCTACCTGGAGGGGCGCTTCCGCGAGCGCCAGCACCTGGGCGCGCAGGTTGAGTACCGCGCGCCCCTCTTCTGGCGACTGGGCGGCGTGGCCTTCGTCTCCGCGGCGACGGTGGCACGCAGCCCACGCGACTTTGACATGCGTGACATCAAACCCGCGGCTGGCGCAGGGCTGCGCTTCGCCCCCATGACAGACGTTCCCGTCAATATCCGGCTCGATATTGCCTACGGAAGCGAACCCAGCTTCTATTTGAACGTGGGAGAGGCTTTCTAGACTGGGAAAGCAGCCAACATTCACCGTCCCGTGAGTAAGAAGCCGGCCATGCGCGCGCCCCTGTTGCCCCTCCTTGCCCTGCTCACCCTCGCGGGCTGCTCTGATGCCCCCTCCGACGGCCCGGGGGAGGATGCGCCGGTGGAGCGGGGCCCCAAAGCCATCCCACTGGACGGCGACCCCAACGGACTGTTCTGGGGCGCCAAGAGCGAAACGCTCTACATCGCCGACGACCAGAACCACCGCATCCTCAAATACCGGGACGGTGAAGGCGTGTCCCTGGCTGTCGCGCTGCCGGACGCGCCGCCCAAGAGCCCCCACATGGGTGAGGCCCTCGGCCGGCGCAACTCCTGGCTCGCCCTGGCCCGAGCCACCGTGAGCGTGCCCTGAGCCTTTCGACTTCGACCTGGGCCCAGGGGGCGTGCCCAGGGCGTGCCGATGCACCTCCCTCCGCCCTCGGAGCACACCATGGTCCGCACCGAACGCGTCGCTCGTCGTGTCTTCTCCAGGCTGAACCTGGCCCTGCTGCTCACAGGTGCCCTCTCGGGCTGCGGGGGCCCCATGGAGCCGGCCCCGTCCGCGCTCGAACCCGAGGGCGCGCAGGACGCCCAGGCCCAGGCGCTGACGTATCCCAGCGGCAGCAGCCAGACGGTGGTGTCCCGCCGTGTCGTCTACAGGAACAGCTCGGGGGCCTATCAAGCGGCGGCGGGATTCGAGCACTTCCGCGCGGCAGGCGCTTTTGACCTCGCGCTCCACAACATCCGCATCGCGGAAGTGGACGCGCCTGCCGTGCGCGAGGCCCTGGTCCTCATGTCCGCAGGCCAGAAGATTTCGAGCAGCGGCCACTCCAGCGGCGTCACCGGGCAGTCCTCCAACTGGGATGCGTCCTGTGACAGCGTCTCCTGTCCCAATGTGAGCCTGGACGGCCGTTCGCTGGCCATGAAGCTGCGCGCCCTGGGTTTGTTTCCCAGCGGGAAGACGTACCTGTCCGTCGTCAACGACGCCAACTTCGACCACCTGTTCGACAGCGACACGAAGCAACGCATCGTGAATGGCTTCTCGAACTGGCTGCAGGCGCAGGTCCGTCCGGAGACGCGCGCCATCTACCTGGCGGGCAGCTCTCGCGGTGGCTGCTTGATGATGCGCATGGCGCAAGCGCTCCGCGCGAACACGGCGCTCGACGGCATCGACATCTACGTGTCGTCATTCGACGGCGTGTGCCGCAACAGCCAGGGTGAGCTGGGGACCTTCGATAGCAAGATCAACAACCCCGTGCGGCCCTGGGGCACCTTCTATGGCGCGTGGGCCACGAACCTGACGGCCCAGTTCCCCCGCCGCGACAGGCTCCACATCTTCCACGTGGTGGGAGGCCAGGAAGTCGCTCCCGCCACGGGCATCCGCGCCTTCTCCGGCTACGCGGGCAGCACCCCGCCTTCGACGGGCACGAACCTCGACTGGGGTTGGTACAAGCAGACCTGGGTGAAGTGGCAGCACAAGGAGATTGGCAATCCCTACACGGACCCCAGCGCGTCGGACCAGGCGCAGGCGGTGGCGGAGACGATCGACGCACACCTGACGTGGCTCGACGCGCGCCTGCCCTGACGCGGCTCAAGGAAACCCGGGCGGCCGACCTTCCTCGGCCGCCCGCAGTCGCGCGCCGGGGTTGAGCTCAAAGGCGAGCCCGAACTGCCACAGCGCCACGGGCTCCAGGAACAGGATGTTGTAGTAGTCCTGTCCCTTCACGTACCGCGCGAAGACGCCGAAGCCCGCGCCCCACCGGGGGTAGACGCCGAACTCAGCCTTCCACGTGGCCCGCTGCGAGGGCGTCTCCCCAAAGGGCTGCGACACGGACACTTCCAACGGGAAGCGGTGGTTGCTCCACGTGCGCTGGCCCATGACGCCGGCCGCCCAGTGTCCGTCACCGTAGACGACTCGCTGGGCGTGGGTGATGCGGCCAGGGCCCATGGAGGTATTCAGCTCGAAGGCGGCGAACCCGCCCACCAACCACGCGTTGCGCAGGTCCGGCTCCACGTCGAAAGCCAGCCGGCTGTGGAACTCCATGCGGAAGAGGTTCGTCGTGAAGCTGCCAGACACCTCGTTCAGCGGCAGCTGTCCTTCCGACGGCGTGCATCCGGATTCGCCGCGCGTCTGGTTGCTGTAGAAGCACCCGGACTCCCCATTCGAGTAGTGCGCCACGATGACGTTGAGCCCGAGCGCCAATCCCCGCACCGCCGCGCCCTCTGCCCGAGGCTTCGCCAGCGGTCGCAGGTGCGCCACCTGGAACGTCGCCTTCGCGATGAAGGACGGCGGGATGGCGGGGTCGCTCGCCGTGTCCACGATGCGCAGCTGCACCGCCGGGGTGATGATGAGCGACAGGAAATACTCACCGCCGGGCCGCGTGAAGTCTCCGTGATGGAGCTGTGGCAGAAAGAGGTTGGGCGCCACCTGCGCCTCGAAGATGAGCTTCTCCGGGGAATTCGGCGCCCCCTGACGGCGGATGCGATTGGGGGAGTCGAGGATGTAGCTGCGGTCCAGGAAGAGGGGAATCGGCGCGTCGTATTCCACGTGCCACCCGTCCGCGCGGACGACGCCCGCCAGCAGGACACACGTCCCCCACAGCAGGGCGGCCCACCACCGCTGGACTCCGCCCCCTCCCCTCCACGCCATGGACGCCCCCATGATTCACGGGGCCGGACCTCAGACCTGTGGCCAACGGGTTGTCACCTGCCCCCGTGGACCGCTCGCGCGCTCAGGGGCATTCACATGCGTCAGCGTCAGGCGAGCACACACTCCCCGGCCCGGCGGTCACACGGCCACTGCACACCCGCGGACAGCCGGACGCGTGAAGTCAGGACGCGCCGGGGATGCGCCAGCTGTCCGCGCGCAGCGCCTTGCGCAGCCGTGGCGTGTCCTTCACGGGGTCCCAGGCACCACAAGCCCAGGGCAGCACCTCGTCCACGATGGCGCGATGGACCTGTCGTGCTGACTCATGCGGGCTGAGCGGCTCTGGAGACTCCTCGCTGGCGCCCAGCGCGAAGGTGATGACCGACCGGCGGCTCAGCGCCCGGCACGCGGCATGGACGCACGCGCCCAGGGGGTCCTCTTCAGTCCGGCGTGGGGCGACGGGCGCGGCCGGCCGGGGGACACACCCGCAGGCGTAGTTCACCGCCCAGGCGGCGGAGAAGGCATCCGGCGCGCAGAACTGGCTGGGGGTGAAATTTCCCACCTCGGCCACCTGCGCCGCGTGCTCCTCCGAGGGCTCGCAGAGCCAGCGGTCCATGGCCATGACGGCGCGGCGCGACCAGTCATTGTTCGGGTCCTGGGACTCCCACAGCCACAGTACACGCCTCGCAGCGGCGAGCGCCACGCGCACCTCCACCTCGGTACCGAAGGCGGCCAGGGGCTCGAGCCACGGGCGCAGCGCCAGGGACGGCTCCTCGGTGCGCTCGACGGGCCACGCCACGTCCGTCAAGAGCGCGGCGCAGAGCGGCTCCTGGAAACGGTCCGTCCTCAAGGGCGGCGCTTGCTGTCGCAGCACCGCGCGCGTGATGTCGTCCATGACGGCGTCCACATAGGGTGCCAGGACCTCGACGGACCGGAGCGTGTCGAGCGACGCCAGCGCCTCCGCGCCCCGGACACCCAGCCGGGCGATGAACAAGAGGGCTCGCTTCCCATCTTCGAGCCGTCGGGTCTCACCGAGCGGGCCCCGCCAGGAAGGCGGAGGCGGCCCATCTTCTTGCCGGCGCGACCTCGCGCTACTCGCCACTTCGAGCAGTCTTGGAATCGCTCGGGCCGGCGCCAGCAGCGACAGCACGCGCAGGGCCTCGTTCCGATTCTCATCGTCCACAATGGCCTGCTCCTCCAGCGCGGTGAGGACCTCTTCGTCGCGCGGAAAGCGAGCGAGGACATGGAGCCCCTCCCGGCGCACCGCGCGGTGGGCATCCCCGAGCAACGCGAGCGCGGCGACGCGAACCTCCTCCGGCAACGGGTCCTGCATCGCCGCCAGCACCTGCGCCGCGTGCTGCCGCGTTGGCGCGTCGCCCCGCTCCTTGAGACACGGCAGGACGGCGCGCAGGGCTATGGGGGTGGCGCGTGGGCGCATGCGCGTCAGCACCGCCAACGCCATTCGCCGGACCCGCGCCACGGGCTGACGGAGCACGTCGAGGAGCGCCGGAATCGCACAGGTGGGGAGCGGGTCGATGGTGCCCAGCGCCGCGACGCACTGCCCGAGCATGTTGCGCGTGGCTTGCCAGGAAGCCTCCTGGTCCGCTCGCGCCAGGGCCTCCATGAGCGCGGGCACCGCCGCGAGCCCCGCCTGGCACACGCGGTCATGTGCATCCCTGCCGTCAAACCAGCGGATGCGGTCTCCGGCGAGCGCGGCAATCCACTCGCGCACCGTCTTTCCTTCCACCTGGTAGCCTGAACGAACCAGCGCGGCATCCAGCCGCCGCAACGAGGCGAGGTCGTCCGGCCGCGCCTTGCGCCACAACGCATCAAGGTCTTCGTGTTCGGCCATGTGCAGCCCGACAGCCTCCCGACGGTGAGGGGACTCCGGGAGATACTGGCAGGGAGACAACGGACATGGCCAGACGGGACCACCCGTTGGGGGCCTGAAGCGGTCGCGATATGACGCCACGCCATGAACCCGTTCCGTCTCCCTTTGCGCCTGGGCGTCGTGTCCTGTCTGTTGCTGAGCTCCCTTCCAGCGGAAGCACAGTCCACCCAAACGAGGCCCCGCGCCCGCGACCTGGGCATCACCTTCGGCGGCCAGTCCGGCTCGAACAACGCCATCACCGACGTGTCCGGCGTGGAGGTGGGCCACACGACGCTGATTTCGGGTGACACCCGCGGCCCGCGCGGCAAGGGCGCGGTGCGCACCGGCGTCACCGCCGTGCTGCCTCGCGGCAAGAACGGCGTGTCCGAGGACGTCTTCGCCGCCATCTACGCCCTCAACGGCAATGGCGAGATGACGGGCTCCCACTGGCTCACCGAGTCCGGCCAGCTCGCCGGTCCCGTCATGCTCACCAACACCAATGACGTGGGTACCGTGCGCGACTCCGTCATCTCCTGGGCGATGAAGCGAGGGCTGGAGTGGGAGCTGGGGCTGCCTGTCGTCGCGGAGACGTGGGATGGCCTGCTGAATGACATCTACGGCTTCCACGTGAAGGCCACGCACGCTCACCGCGCGCTCGACAGCGCCAAGAGTGGTCCCGTCGCGGAGGGCTCGGTGGGCGGCGGCACGGGGATGGTGTGCCACAGCTTCAAGGCCGGCATCGGCACCGCGTCGCGCAAGCTGCCCGAGTCGGAGGGCGGCTACACCGTGGGCGTGCTGTTGCAGTGCAACTACGGCGCGCGCCACCTCTTCACCGTGGAGGGCGTTCCGGTGGGCGAGGAGATCAACGACCTGCGCCCCTGCTACACCGGGCCCAAGAAGCCGAGCCCCGGCATGTTCAAGAACGTGCCGCCCTGCTCGGCGTCACGCGGCGACACCCAGCCTCGAACGCCCGAAGGCGCCGGCTCCATCATCGTGGTGGTGGCGACAGACGCACCGCTGCTGCCGCATCAACTGGAGCGGCTGGCGAAGCGCGTGCCGCTGGGCATCGGGAAGATGGGAGGCCTCGGGGCCAACTCCTCCGGCGACATCTTCGTGGCCTTCTCCACGCAGCGCCTGAAGCCGCCCGCGGGCACGGCCGTGGCCAGCGTGTCGGCGCTCGACAACGAGCGGATGACGCCGCTCTTCGAGGCCACCATCCAGGCCACGCAGGAGGCCATCCTCAACTCGATGCTGGCCTCCGACACGATGACGGGCGCGGAGGGCAGCCGCGTCTTCGGCCTGCCCCAGGAACGGCTCATCCAGGTGATGAAGAAGTACGGCCGGCTGGCCTCTCCCGCGCCGTGACGCCGCGCGCGCCTCAGTCCGCGCGCTGAGGCGTGGGCGCGGCGGCCCCACGCTGCCGCGCCTGGACCCAGGCCTGCACCCGCGCCTCGAGGATGTCCAGCGGCAGGGAGCCGTCGAGCAGCACGACGTCGTGGAACTCGCGCACGTCGAAGCCCAGGCCCAGGGCCTGCTCCGCGCGTGTGCGCATCTCGCGAATCTTGAGCTGCCCTACCTTGTACGCCAGCGCCTGCCCCGGCCAGGCGATGTAGCGGTCAATCTCGTTGGTGGTGTCCAGCTCCTGGCGCGGCGAGTTCTCCATGAAGAAGTCGAGCGCCTGCTGCCGCGTCCACTTCTTCACGTGCATGCCGGTGTCGACGACGAGCCGCACCGCGCGCCACATGTCGTAGGCCAGCTGGCCGAACTTGTCGTACGGGCTGGTGTACAGCCCCAGCTCGTCGCCCAGCGTCTCGCAGTAGAGCGCCCAGCCTTCGCCATAGGCCACGTAGTAGCCGTAGCGGCGGAACTCGGGCAGGCCGGGCTGCTCGGCGGCCAGGGCCGTCTGCAGATGGTGACCGGGCACGGCTTCGTGCAGCGTGAGCGGCACCATCTCCCACAGGGGGCGTGTCTCTGGCCGGTACAGGTTCACCAGGTACGTGCCCGGCCGCGAGCCATCCGACGCCCCTGGGTAATAGAAGCCGGTGGTCGCGTCCGGAGCCATGGCCTCCGGCGTCGGCTCCACGCCATAGGGCTGCCGGGGCAGCGTCTTGAACAGCCGCACCAGCGACGGGTCGATGCGCTTGGACAAGGCCCGGTAGCGCATCAGCAGCTCGTCCCCGTCCCGGGCATAGAAGCGCGCATCCGTCCGCAGGAAGCGGAAGAACTCCGCCAGCGTGCCCTTGAAGCCCGCCTGCGCCTTCACCGCCTCCATCTCCGCGCGCAGGCGCTGGACCTCGGCCAGGCCGAGCGCGTGAATCGCCTCCGCGCCCAGGCCGGTGGTGGTGAACTTGCGCGCGAGGAAGGCATACAGCTCCGCGCCGTCGGGCAGCTGCCAGATGCCCACCGCCTCCGTGCCCTTCGGGACATACTCCTCGGTGAGGAACTGGTGGAAGCGCTTCAGCGCGGGGAGCACGCCCTGCGAAATCGCCGCGCGGCCCGCCGCGGACAGGCGTTGCTGCTCCGCGGAGGCAATGCCCTTGGGGAAGCGGCGGAACGGCGCGAAGAAGCCGCTGTCCGCCGGGTCCGCCACGAACTGCTTCGCCACCTGCGGCGGAATCCGCTGGAGGACGACCTGGGGGTGGATGCGCTTCTCACGCAGTCCCTCGCGCAGCAGCGCCAGCACCTGGTCCACGTAGGTGCCGAAGCCCTGGAGCCGGGCCACCCAGTCCTCGTAGTCCTTCACCGTCTCGAAGCGCAGGTTGTCCGCGAGCTGGTAGGCCGTCTGCACACCCGGCGGCTGTTTGATGCCCTCCGGGATGCCGCCCATGTGGTTCACCGGCATCAGGTACGTCTTGAAGCGGTGCTCCTCCACCCACGTCTCGTAGTCGCGGCGGAACAGGTCGTAGTTGAGCTGGTCCGCGGCGGAGAGCGCCTTGCGGTCCACCTTCCTTAGCTTCGCGAGCACCTGGAGGTTGTGCTGGTGGTCCGCCTCGATGGCCTCGAGGCTCAGGTCATCCCAGCGGCCGTTCCAGCGCCGGTCGCCCTGCACCGACGCGTACGTCGGGCTGTGCTCCAACTGGTACTGCCACTCCTGCTGGATGAGCGCGTGCAGCGTGGCGGCGGCCTGGGGCCGGGCGTCGGCGGATTCGGGAAGCATCGTCAGGAACCCCACTGCGGAAAGAAGGACTGCGCGCGTCATGAGAAGAGTTCGAGCAGGTCTTCCCGGGTGATGGCCGTCGCGGCGGCGGCTTCGCTCAGGGCCGCCTCGAAGATGGCCCGCTTCTTCTCCTGGAGCCCCAGGATGCGCTCCTCCACGGTGCCCTGGGACACGAGCCGGTACACCATCACCGTGCGCTCCTGGCCAATGCGGTGGGCGCGGTCCGCGGCCTGCGCCTCCGCCGCCGGGTTCCACCACGGGTCCACCAGGAAGACGTGGTCCGCCGCCGTGAGGTTGAGGCCCGTGCCGCCCGCCTTGAGGGACATGAGCAGCACCGGCTCGCCCTCCTGGGACTGGAACCGCTCGGTGACTTCGCCGCGGTTGGCCGTGGTGCCGTCCAGCCGGCCGAAGCCGATGCCCGCCGCCTTCAGGCGCGGCTCGATGAGGTCCAGCAGCGACGTCCACTGCGAGAAGACGAGCGCCTTGTGGCCTTCCGAGACGGCCGTCTCCAGCGCGTCCACCAGCGTCTCCACCTTGGATGACGTGTTGGCCCGCTGGCCCGGAACGAGCGCGGGGTGACACGCGGCCTGACGCAGCCGCAGCAGGGCCTCCAGCGCCTTGAGCACGCTGCCGCCCTCGTTCAGCAGCGCCACCACTTCCTTGCGCGTGGCCGCCATCACCGCGTCGTAGACGGAGCGCTCACGCTCATCCATCTGCACGTGCATGACGGACTCGATGCGCGGCGGCAGCTCGGGCGCGACGTCCCGCTTCAGACGCCGGAGCACGAAGGGGCGGATGCGGCGCCGCAGCCCCTCGGCCGCGTCCTGCCGGCCCTCGGAGATGGGCCGCGAAATCTTGTCCTCGAAGTGCTTGCGCCCCCCCAGCAGACCCGGGTTGGTGAAGTGCATGAGGCTCCACAGCTCCTCCAGCCGGTTCTCCAGCGGCGTGCCGCTGAGCGCGAGCCGGAAGTTCGCCTTGAGCCCGAAGGCCGCGCGCGCCACCTGGCTGTCCGGATTCTTGATGGCCTGCGCCTCGTCCAGCACCAGCGAGTCCCACGTCTTCGCGCCGAGCACCGCCGCGTCCAGGCGCATGATGGCGTAGGTGGTGAGCGTCACATCGGCGGACGGCTCCAGCGCGCGGCCGGGCCCGTGGTACACGCACACCTTGAGCGACGGGCGGAAGCGCTTCAGCTCCGCGGCCCAGTTGGGCAGCACGCTGGTGGGGCACACCACGAGCGACCCGGGCCCCAGGGCGCAAATCGTCTGGAGCGTCTTCCCCAGACCCATGTCGTCCGCCAGGATGCCGCCCAGCCCCGCGCCGCGCAGGAAGCCCAGCCAGCTGACGCCCTGGAGCTGGTACTGGCGCAGCGTGGCGTTGAGCTCCGCGGGCAGCTCGGGCGGGGGCAGCTTCTCGAAGCCGGAGATGAGCGGCGCCAGCCGGTCCAGGCCCGGCGGAGGCGGCTGCTCCAGCGTCTCGCACAGCGCGGTGAGCTCCGGCAGCGCGTGGTTGGAGACCTTCCCATCCTCCTGCCGCGCGTTGAGCAGGTCCGCCACGCGCTGACCGTGCTTGTCCAGCCAGGCCCGGGGCAGCGGCGCCCAGCCACCACCGTCCAGAGGCACCAGCCCCAGCCCCTCCGTCCACGCCCGGATGACGGCGGCGGCGTCCACGTCCTTGACCTCGCCCTTGGCCCCCTCCACCTGGAAGGAGAGCTGGAAGCGCACGTCGGGGACGCCCTGCCCCGTGACGCTGGACTCCAGGTGGAGCGACGGACGCAGCTTGACGTCGGGGCTCACCAGCCCCGCCGCGTCACCGGCGAGGTCGCCGCGCCAACGCCGCAGCTTGTCCGCCCAGCGCACCATCTCCGAGCCCTGCACCGTCAGCCGGCGGCCGGGCACCAGGTTCAGCTCGTCGCGCAGCTGGTGGATGAGGCGCTGCTCGGCGGCCTCGTCGCGCAGCGGCACCGCGCCGCGCAGGTACACCATGCGCCCGTTGTCGATGCGCACCACCGGCGGCGCGCCGTAGACGAGCGTGGGTAGCACGGACAGGCCGGCGTCGAGCTGGTTCAGCTCCAGCAGGATGCGCGGCTTCAGCTCGCGGTCCAGGCGCGGCAGCCGCTTGCTGCGGACCTCCACCGGCAGGCGGCGGCCCAGCTCGGGCATGATTTTGGAGGTCAGGTCACCCAGGTGGTCCGCCGAGTACGTGCGGACGATGGGCAGGTTCTGCAGCCAGGGGCCGGACATGGCCGTCTCGCCCAGGCGGACCAGCGTATCGCTCGCGAGCGCCACCCCGGGACTGACCACCTCCTGGACGCGCGGGTCCTTGCTCACCGTCACCACAATCTGGCCGCTGCGGTCCTCCACCACCGCGCGTGGCAGCACCTGCTCGTCGGACACCGCCACCGGGCGCCCGTCGAGCAGCACGTTGCGCGCCGACTCCAGCACCTTGAGCACCGCCTCCAGCGTCTCCGGCGCCAGGGTGCCCCGTGTGCGCCGCTGCTCCAGGATGCGGTCGGCCAGCAGGTCCGCGTTCTCCACCTGGAGCTTCGCGGCCTCCGCGGGCCGGGCCATCAACGACGTCAGGCTGCCCTCCAGCGGCGTCTCCGTGCCGTCCACCTGGACGATGGAGCGGCGCAGCTCCAGGCCGCCGTCCACGCGGGTGAAGTGGTAGACGACGCGGGCCCAGCGGGTGGCCGCCGTCTCCATGGGCGTCTCCTGCTTCTCCGCTTGCTGGATGGAGATGGCCGCCGCCACCACGTGCTCGCAGGGGTCCACCTGACTGGGGCAGTCGCACTCCCAGGCGTCGTCGTTCGGGTACAGGACCACCGTGAGGGCGACCGGGCGCCCCTTGGCGCGGACCCTCAGCTCCAGCTCGCCCCCTTTCTGGGACTGGAGCACCACGGCTCCGGAGCGGGCGAGGTTCACGCCGTTGGACCAGATTCCCGGCTTGGCTTCCTTCCGGACGGTTTCGAGCAGTTGGGCGGTGGCGGACATGGGGCGTTGCTTCCCTACGCCCCGACAATGCATCGCGCAACGGCCATGAGCGCGCACCGTCGCGTGGCAGGCGGCCTCTCCCTGCCCCGGCTCAGGCGAAATCCCCCGGCTGGACGCGGCGGACGATGGGGTCCGCGCTCCGGAAGCTGTGGGCCAGTACGTGGAGCCCTGCTTGGGAAAACTTCAACGCCAGCGGCCCACCGCCCGCGCCACTGCCGATGATGAGCGCGTCGTACAAATCACTCCCACCGTCCCGCTTGGATTGCATGCCAGCCGAACACGGGCGCCCAGCATTGACAGGCAAAGATGAAATGACTTACCTGTATCACAGTCATCTCCCTGCTACTCCAACGAAGCCAGCTCACCGGGTTTTGCCCAGGAAACGAGAGGACCGCGTGGAAATCACGCAGAGGCAGGACGAGGCGATGCCGGGAGCCAACACTCCGTCCCGGTTCGCACGCTGGGCACAGGCCACCACACTCACCGAGCGGGCCGAATTCACTCTCAAAACCAATACGACGCAACAAGACACATCCGCTGCGGCGCGCAAGCGATTGGATGCATGGCGTCAGCAGGAGCCCTTCGGACAGGCGGACTGGTGGCAGCGCAGGCTGCAATCGTCGGGGCTGACCGAGGCGGAGCTGCTCACGCTGCTGGAGATACCCACCGAGGCGCCTTGGACCCTGCCTGCTGAAGTCCCCGGCTGGGTGCAGGTGCTGGAGCACACCTACGCGGAGCCCTCGCACGCGCCCGTCCCCTGGCCCGAGCGCACGGAGGGCCCGGACCGCTCAGCCTTCCTGCCGCTGGTGGAGCCGTTGGTGTCGCGCGCCGTGACGCAGCTCACCGCCGCGCTGAAGCCCCTGAGGCACGCCGCGCCTGGGCTCGACCTGGAGCCGAGCGTCGTCGTCTCCACGATGCTGGGCCACCTGCCCCAGGTACTGGCACCAGTCCTGGGCCGTGCCATGGTGGTGGAGCTCCATGCCGCGCAGTTGGAGGGCCTGCTCGCGGGAGACACCCCGGAAGCGCGCTTCCAGGACTTCACGAGGCGGCTGCGCCAGCCGCAGGTCGCCCTGGACATCCTGGAGCGCTACCCGGTGCTGGCCCGCTGCGTCGTGCTGCGCATCGCGGAGTGGGAGTCCAACTGCCTGGGGCTGATGAAGCGGTTGACGCGGGACGCGCCCCTGCTCTGGCAGCGGTTCAACGCGGGCCAGTCCCCCGGCGCGCTGGTGGAGGCACGCGGCGGCTTCTCCGACCCGCACCGGGGCGGCCAGGGCGTCTTCATCCTCCGCTTCGAGTCCGGGCTGCGGATTGTCTACAAGCCGCGCTCCCTGGGAGCAGAGGCCGGGCTCCAGCAGCTCCTCACATGGCTCAACGCGCGCGGCGCCACGCCCACGATGAAGGGCGCGGAGGCGTTGGACCGAGGCGAGTACGGGTGGATGGAGTACGTGGACCCCGCGCCGTGCGCGTCAGCGGAGGAGGTCCGGCGCTTCTACGAACGCCAGGGCGCCTACGTCGCGCTGATGCACGCGCTGGACGGCACGGACCTGCACTTCGAGAACCTCATCGCCGCCGGTGAGCACCCGGTGCTGGTGGACGCGGAGACGCTCTTCCACCCGCTGTCGGGCACGCGCACGCTTCGAGACTCCGAGCACGCGGTGGAGGCGCCGCCGGTGTCGGTGCTCCGCAGCGGGCTGCTGCCGCAGCAGTTCTGGGGCACGCGAAAGAAGGCCGGTGTGGACCTGAGCGGACTGAGCGCTCGGGCAGGTCAGCTCACGCCGCAGGCCTACTTGATGACGACGGAGCGAGGAACGGACCGGATGCGCTTCGAGCGGCGGCCGGTGGAGCTGCCCGGGTCCAACAACCTGCCACGCTTGGAGGGCGAAACCGCGTCCGTGCTGGACTACCGCGACGCGCTGGCCGACGGCTTCACCCGCATGTACGGCCTGCTGCTGGAGCACCGCGAGGCGCTGCTCGCCGAGGACGGGCCGCTGGCCGCCTTCGCGCACGTGCCCATGCGCGTCCTCTTCCGCAACACGGCGGTGTACGGCGCGCTCCTCTTCGAGAGCTACCACCCGCACGCGCTGACGGATGGGCTCGAGCGCCAACGCTTCTTCGATCACCTGTGGCGCGTCGTGGTGCCTGCCCCGGACTTCGCGACGCTCGTGCCTTTGGAGACGGAGCAGTTGGAGCGGGGAGACCTGCCGTACTTCACCGCGCGCGCCGACTCGAAGGACCTGGAGGCGGGCTCGGGCCAGCGCCTGCCGGACTTCTTCCAGGAGACGGGCATGGCGCGCGTGCGCCGCCGGCTGGAGGGCCTGTCGCCAGAGGACCAGACGCGGCAGCGCTGGGTGCTGGAGCGCTCGCTGGATGTCCTGCTGCTGAGCTCGCAGACGGTGGCGCGTCCGTCGTATCCCTTCCAGGAGCACACCCAGCCCGGCCTCCGCGACGCGTTGCTCGCGGAAGCACGACGCGCGGGCGAACGGCTGCTGCCATTGGCCTTCGAGCGCCGCGACGAAGCGCATTGGCTTGGCCTGGATGCGGGAGACGGCGGCTGGCGGCTCGGTTCTCCGGGGCCGGACGTGTTCCAGGGGCGCGCGGGCATCGCGCTCGCGCTGGGCTACCTGGGGGACGTCACGCAAGACGCGCGCTTCACGCGGCTGGCGCGGGCCACGCTGCGCACCCAGGCGCGACTCCTGGCGGAGGAGCCCGCCAGCGTGGTGGGGCTGGGCATCCTCAATGGCTGGGGCGGCATCCTCTACGCGCTGACGCACCTGGGCGTGCTGTGGAAGGACGATGCGCTCCTGGACGAGGCCGCGGGTTACGTACGGCGGCTGCGGCCCCTGGTGGAGAAGGACACGGTGCTGGACGTGGGCGCGGGCGCCGCGGGCTGCCTCCTGGCGCTGCTGGTGCTCGGTGAGCACCGCCCGTCAGACACGTTGTGGGCCACGGTGGACGCCTGCGGCCAGCGGCTGCTGGAGACGTCCACGCCCCAGGCCCGAGGCGCGGCCTGGCTCTGCGAAGCCGCCGGAAATCGTTACCTCGCGGGCATGGCGCACGGAGCCGCCGGCATCAGCCTGGCGCTGCTGCGGCTGTTCGCACGGGCGGGCGATACGCGCCTGCGTGACGCCGCGGTGGCGGGCATGGAGTACGAGCGCGGGCTCTACACGCCCGAGGAGCGCAACTGGCCCGACCTGCGCGCGGGCGCGAAGGAACTGGCGGCGGCGGCGGAGGGGACGGAACACTTCCTCTGGGCATGGTGCACCGGCGCCCCCGGCATTGGCCTGGCGCGACTGTCTGGGCTGCCCTTCGTGGACGACGCAGGGGTGCGCGAGGAGATTGCCATCGCGCTGGACTCCACCCTGGCGAGGGGGTTCGGCCGCAACCACGGTCTGTGCCACGGAGACCTGGGCAACGCGGACTTCCTGTTGGAAGCGGCGGCCACGCTCGGGGACTCGAAGCTCCAGGAGCGCACGAACGCGGTGGCGGGCGGCATCCTGCGCGGAATCTCCGAACACGGCTACCTCTTCGGCCTGCAAGGCAGCACGGAGACGCCGGGCATGATGGTGGGCCTGGCAGGCATCGCCTACGGACTGGCGCGGCTGGCCATGCCGGAGCGGTTGCCCTCGCTGCTGACGGTCGCGCCGCCACGAATCGTCCGAGGTGAAGGGCTGGGCACCCCGGATGGCCGTCCCTCCAGCCGCAACCAGGAGCTGTCATGAGCAAGAAGGAACACATCCTCCGTGCATGGCGTGACCCCGAGTACTTCAACAGCCTGTCGTCGGAGGAGCGCGCGGCCCTGCCCGCCAACCCCGCCGCCGAACTGGAGTTGGGGGACGACCTCCTGGAGGTCATCACCGGCGGCGACTTCTGCCTGCCCGGCCAGTCCAGCGCCCAGTGCACGCCGTGCCCGCCGCGGCACTGTCTCTGATTCGTCCCCCCTTTCCTATCCAGGAGCAGACATGAGCAAGAAGGAACACATCCTCCGTGCGTGGCGTGACCCCGAGTACTTCAACAGCCTGTCGTCAGAGGAGCGCGCGGCCCTGCCCGCCAACCCCGCCGCCGAGCTGGAGTTGAGCGACGAGGTCCTGGAGAGCATCTCGGGTGCGGACAGCTGCGAGCAGTTCGGCAGCTACTACTGCACGCCGTGCCCGCCCTACGTGTGCATGTAGCGAAAGCCCAGCGGGGGACTGGTTCAGTCCCGGGCCAGTCCCCCACCCCCTGCGCTAACG
>NZ_VHLC01000075.1:0-44148 GCF_006547355.1 Myxococcus sp. AB036A
GATGACGCCTCCCCTCCCTTCCTCCAATAACGCCCCGGCGCCTCGGCGACGCGGCAAGCTCCTGTGGGGAGGCGCGGGCGTCGGCGTGGCGGTGTTGGCCGGAGGGCTCTTCCTGTGGAGCCCACGGCCTCCATCGCCCGGTTCCACCCCGTTGGACACGCACGACGCGCATGGCGAGTCCCACGCGGACCACGCGCATGAGGCGCCCAAGGCAAAGTCCCAGGCCCCCATGGAGGTGCTGGTCCAGACGGACCGCGCCGCTCGGGCCGCCGCGACGGGACAGCGGGCCCAGGCGCATGAGGCACTGGCGGCCGCGCTGAAGCTGGCGCCCCAACATGCTCCGGCGCTCCTCGTGAAGGCCTGTCTCGCGCTGGAGGAAGGCCAGGACACCGAGGCCAGCGACGCGCTCCGCCGGCTGGAGGCCGCCGCCCCGGGCGCTCCGGAAGCAAAGCTGCTGGCGCGGCTGCGCGAGCTGCGGCGCACGCCCGGCATGGACTGGCAACAGGCGTTCCGCCAGGCATGGGTGGACCTGGGCCAGCCCGACCTTCAGCAGAGCGAGCTGCTTCCCGGAGCCACACCGCTGCCGCCCGACCCGGCCATTGCCGCCGCGGCGAAGGCCGCCTGGGAGCGTGCCGCGTCGGATGACGTGAGGCTGATGCTGGCCCTGGGCAGCCCGCGACTGGACGCGGACAAGGCGTTCTTCCTGCTGCGGCAGGTGCCTCGGCTGGAGGACCCGTCCCTCTTCGTGGCGGTGATGGACGTGCTCCGGGGCGAGGCCTTGCCGCAGTCCTCCCACGACGAAGCGCGCACGGTGTTCCGCCAGAAGCTGGAGGCGCTGGCGGCCGCGAACCCACGCGCCATGCAGATTCAGTTGCTGCTGCTCCTGGGAGACACGGAGCCGGGCTCGGAGATGAGCGCGGCGGAGATCGACCGCCTGGAGCAGGTGGCCGCCCTGCCCGTGTGGCGCGAGGGCGTCTTCACCCGCACGTACGAGGAAGCCCGGAAGCTGCTGGAGGGCTCCGGGGTGCCGGATGTCAGCGCCACGGCGATGGCGGTGGCGGCCCACAGCGTGACGGACCGGGGCTCGTGGGTGCTGCGCACGCGCAACGTGGGCACGCGCGGCTCGCTGTCCCCCGAGGGCCGGAAGCGGCTGGGCCGCATCACCCGTGACATCGGCACGCGCATGGCCGAACAACCCACCATGGTGGAGCGCGTGGTGGGCCTGCAGCTCGTCCGCGGCGGCGCCCAGGACATGGGCGACGAGGCCGGGCGTGAAGAGGCGCTGGCGCGAATCGAGGCGCTGGAGGGCGCGGTGGCCCTCTTCCGCAAGGCGTCCATGGACCGCTGGCCCCTGCATGCGCTGACGGAGGAGTTGATACAGGCGAGCACGCGAGACGAGCCCGCCTACCTGCTGTCCTTCACGCGCGTGGAAGCGAAGCAGGCGGCGGAGACACCCGAACCATAGCGGCGTCTGGAACGAGGTCTCTCGGGCCCCGGGAGACTTCCACCCGGGGCCCGAGCGGGCCCCCCACGATGCCACGAAGCCGCCGCACGCCGGACCTCCAAGGTCGTCCGGGCAACCGCACTCCTTCCACGCGAGCGCCGGGAACAAGGGGGTTGCTTCCCGAGCGGCCTGCGCATGGGCACCGTGGAATACCGTCCACGAACGCCAACGCTACGGTGGGCGAAGAATATCGGCTGCGCGGGGCCTGTCCACCCGCCGGGTTCTGACTCCCACAAGCACCGTGACAGGCCGGATGTGGTGAGGACCCATAGCATTTGCACATTCACGACGAGTGTGAGCAGACGTGGTGGAGACTGAATTCCTTTCAGGGCGCGTCATGAAGCAGCGCGATATGCGGGAAACCGCTACGCCGGCTTGAGCTCACCATGCGCTTCCTGGGCTGGGATTTGACGGACCCATACGCACGCGTTCCCCGGCCAGTGGACGTGGCGGAGATGGATGCCCGGGGGCAGGTGCGCTTCTCCGAGCTCCGGTGGCCTGTCCCCTCGAAGGCGCTCGGCTTCACCCCGGAGCTGCTGCGCGCAGCATTTCCATTGGACCCGGAGGATGTGCTCGTCATCGATGGACCCCAGGCGCTGGCCCGGCCGGGAGCCTCCGTGCGCGAAGCGGAGCGATGCCTGCGCGCGCCGGGACGCACGCCCGACGTGCTGCCCGAGCCTGGACGTCCCTTCGCCGGCTTCGTCCGAGGCGGGGTGCTGCTGTTTGCGGCGCTGCATGCGCGGGGTGGGCATCCCCTGTTGGACGTGGACACGGACTCGCTGGAGGAGGCCCGCCTCTTCGAGGCCTTCCCCGGCGCGACGTGGCGCGCGCTGTCTGTGGAGAAGTTGGGGAAGAAGACGTCTCACGCGGGGCGGACGCGAAGACAGGCGGTGCTGGAGGCACGGGGCCTGCGCTTCCCGCCGAGCCTGCTTCCCACCCATGACCAGTTGGACGCGGCGCTGTGCGCGTGGCTCGGGTGGCTCACACGCAAGGCCCCCGCGCGCGTCACCGCCGTGGGCGCACCGCTCACCGTCGATGACCAGGGCTGGCTGCGCGAGGGGCGCATCCTCTCGAGTCGAGCGCCCACAAGTTCTCCACAGTGAAGGGCCGCGCCGCTCAGTGAGCCGCGTTCTCATGGTGCCCGTGCCCCGGTCCTCCGAAAGTCCCGGGCCAGGGCGCGTTCGCGGGCAGCAACCCCGGCATGGGGAAGCGCATGAAGCGCGGCTGGCTGTTGGCGAAGGGCGGATCGCACTCGCCACAACTGAGGGCCCCATCCATCAGGTAGAGGGCGCCGGGCCCCAGCTCCATCAACTGCGGCACCGTGCGCGGCGCGTAGTCGAGCGGGCACTGGAAGGCTTCCGCCCCATCCCGCGCGCGCACGCCCACCAGCAACCGCTGGTTGTCGGCCGCCACCGCGTGCGTCAGCACCAGCGTCTCGGGCGGAAGCCCCGCGCCCCTGGGCCAGGTGGACAGCCGGAGCTCCTTGCTCGTCAGGTGCTGGCCTTCCTTCAGCGAGTACAGCCACGCCGGCTCCAGGTCCGGAAGCCGGAAGCCCTTCAACTGCGTGGCGGCCGGCGTGGAGCTCAGGCTGTCCACCCCCGCGTTTACCGTGGTGCCCGACGCGCTGGGCACCACCACGTCCGGGGTGGCCACCGCGCGGCCCAACTGCTGGGCGAGCTGCTCCCCCACCGGTGTCCCGTCCCGGGTGCTCAACGCCTGGAAGCCCCATTCGGGCAGCAGCAGCCCGTTCACCACCGCGAGCTCGCCCGCGCGCAGGGGCTCCGTCCTCCGCCAGCGCGGCACCCCGTCCGAGGAGAAGGCCATCAGCAACGAGGGCGTCCCCGACGCCAGCGGCGCGCCCGTGTTCAGCGTGGGCGCGAAGGCGACGTAGAGGTCCCCCACCGCGTCCGAGGCGAGGCCATACGGGTGCGGGTGGTTGCACTCGGCGAGCTGTGGGTCCGTCAGCTCGCGCGCGGACACCATGTGGCCGAAGGCATCCAGCACCACCAGGAAGTACATGCGGCACGCCGTGTCGCGCCGCTGGTCCGTGGGGTAGGCCTCGAAGAGGGCCGCCAGCCGGTCCGGCGCCATCACCGCCAGCCGCGCCAGGAAGAGCGTCTGCGTCCTGTCGCGGAAGTCCGGCCGCGCGTCGGCCAGGGTGAAGGTCCACCGCGGTGTCCCCGTGTCGCGCTCCAGCAGCGACACCGTCCCGTCCATCGGCATGTCCATGCACAGGAGCCGGTCGTTCCACAGCATGCAGCGGCGCGCCGGGTGGGAGGCCCGCACCGGAGGCCCCTTGCCCGCCGCGTCCAGCACGGGCGTGCCGTAGAAGCCCGACAGCGTCACGTCCCCTTCCGGCCCCACCAGCAGGTCCTGCAGGTGCTCTTCTCCCGCCCGGGCGTCGTGCTCCCAATCCACCTTCAGGGGTTGCGCCGCGGGACGCGCGCACACGCCGCCGCGGCAGTGCCCCGACGCCTGGCACGGACTGGCCGCTTCACACAGGAAGCCCTCCGGCAGGTCGCGCTTCACGCAGGCCCCATCCAGGCACACGTCCGCGTCCTCGCAGGTGCCTTGGGCCGCGCCGCAGAGGGTGCCGTCCGGCGCGGGGGCCGTGGCGCATCCCAGCCGCGAGTCGCACGTCCCCACCTGACACGGCCCGGCCGCGGGACAAGGCGGCGCCGGCACGGACTGGCACCCGTCCAGCACGTGGCACACGTCCGTGGTGCAGGCGTCGCCGTCGTCACAGGCGCGCTCCTCGCCCCGGCAGCGTCCCGCCTGGCAGGTGGCGCCGGTGATGCAGGCATTGCCCGGCTCACACGCGGTGCCGTCCGGGAGCACCGACTCCACGCACCGCTCCGTCACCAGGTCGAAGGTGGCCGCCGCGCACGTCACCGGCGTGAAGCACTCCGGCACCGGCTTCGCCTCGCCCGCCAGCACCAACTGCACCTGGCCGCCATCCGACGCGGTGCCGGTGAGGATGACCTCGTAGGTCCCTTCGGCTTCGGGCGCGAAGCGCAGACGCACCGGCACCTCGCCCGCCAGCACCCGGACCGGCAGCGCCGCCTCCAACGAGAAGGGGGCCGTCACGTCCGTCCAGGTGACGTCCAGCGGGGCCCGGCCGCCATTCACCACGCGGACCTCGGCCTCCCGCCGGGTGCCCGGGTAGGCGTGCGGGAAGTCCACGCGCTGTGCCGACAACCGCAACCGCCCCTCCGCCCCCGACAGGGACGGTGTGTCCCGACAAGCCGCCGCTCCCAACCCCAGCATCAGCGCCAAGACAATGCCGCTGTACCGGGACGCCTGCGTTGCGTGCGCCATGGCGTTCCCCCCCGTGCCCTCTGGCTATACCTGCGCCAGAAGGCCCCGCGGGCGCCCCGCCCCCTCGACGTCCCACCTCCCAACACTTCAGGGTCGGCGGGGAGGGGGGCAGTGTTTTTTACAGGCCGTTCCACTGCTACAGGCTGCAACCACGCGAAATGGTTGGATGCCGGAAGGGTATGGTTCTCGCACCTGGGGTACGCCATGACCTCTGTCGCATCCTCCTCATGCGCCCCTTCGTCATCGCAGGCCTTCACCGTGCTCATCCCACGCGGCCTCCAGGCGGCCGTGGAGGGGCTCGCGGCGGAGACCCGTCAGGAGCTGCTCGCCGAGCTGTTCCGCCTGGCCGCGCTGGCCCGGCAGGAGGAAAGCCAGCTGCCCCCCGAGTTCCCGTACACGCTGCGGATGGACGTCGCCGGCTGCCAGGTCAGCGTGGAGCTGGACCCGTCCCGCTCGCGCCTCACCCTCGTGGGCCTGCTGCGGCCCCAGCCGCTGGAGTGAGCCCGGCGACCCGCCTGGGCTGGGGTGAGATGTCACGCCGTGCTGGATACGCAGAATCCTGGGACCTCACGTACCTGGTGGAGCAGCTCCGGGAGCTGATCGGGCACGACCTGCGCCTGGGCGCGGCCCTCAGCGATGAGCTGGAGGACGTCCTGGGCAGCCTGGTGCAGCGCAATCAGCGCCTGAGGGTCCTGCAGCGCATGGTGACCGCAGAACGCGCCCCAGAGGACCTGGCGGCCCTTCGCGGGGCATTGGAGGAGATGGACCGGGAGCTGATGACCCGGCTGCCTGCGTTGCTCGAACAGCTGCGCCTGGCGCTGGCTTGAGGTGGGGCACCGGCCACCGGCCCTGGGTTTCCACAGGCACTTCATCCCCAGCGCCGACTGCTTCTTCTAAAGGTTCATAAGAGGTATTGATCTATTGGTAGTGGCAGTAGGCAGCTCGGACTTGGGGACAAGTCAGCAACCTCCCGGGAACACTCACGAATTCGGGATGTGCTACATGTGGGTAAAGTGACGGTTATCCCCGGGAACCCACAGGTGTTGATCCACACCGGGGTTTCTCCACAGCCCCTCCCCCACTGTCCACAGGTCATCCACAGCTTCCGAGTGGATGCGGGAACCACCCCAGGTGGAGGCTCGTTCTCACCACACGTCCGCCCCGTACATGCCTGTTATCGTCTGGCGCGGGATGTGCCCCGACAGCGGGGTGCCGGCGGAGGGTTTCCCCATCGACTTCTATCGGGGCGAGCGCATCGGGAAGTACGAGGTCGTCACGCAGCTCTCCGTGGGAGGCATGGCGGAGCTGTTCCTGGGCTTCACTTCGGGTCCGGGTGGCTTCCGCAAGTACGTGGTCATCAAGCGGGTGCTGCCGGACGCGCGGGACAATGCACAGTTCGAACGCATGTTCCTGGACGAGGCGCGCATCACCGCGGCCTTCAACCACCCGAACATCGCGCAGGTGTTCGACCTGGGGCGCGAGGAAGACGGGCTCTACCTGGCCATGGAGTTCATCGCCGGGCAGAACCTGAACCAGATTACCGGCGCGTGCCTGCGCCGCCAGGAGCAGCTCCCGCTGGGCTTCACGCTGTCGGTGGCGCGCGACGTCTGCATGGCGCTGCACTACGCGCACACCTATACGGCGCCCTCTGGCGCGCCCAGCCCCGTCATCCACCGCGACGTCGCCCAGAAGAACATCATGGTGACGTACGACGGCGTGGTGAAGCTGCTCGACTTCGGCATCGCCAAGGCGAAGGACAGCCTGGAGCGCACCAACGTCGGCACGGTGAAGGGCACCACCGGGTACATGTCCCCGGAGCAGGTGCGGGGCGATACACTGGACGGCCGCAGTGACTTGTTCTCCGTCGGGGTGATGATGCACGAGCTCATCACCGGCGCGCGCCTGTTCGCGGGCAAGAACGAGCGCGACGAGATGATGAAGATTCTGGAGGCGCCCGTCCCCTGGCCCTCGCACGTCGCGCCGCACGTGCCCGAAGAGGTGTCCAAGGTGGTGATGCGGGCGTTGGAGCGCAGCCGCGAGAAGCGCTTCGCCAACGGCCGGGACATGGCTCGGGCGATTGAAGCGGCGGCGGGCAAGTTGCTGCTGGACGCGCATGACCGGGCCGCGCTGATGCAGGACTGGTTCGCCGAGCGCATGTCCGCCACGCGCGTCATGCTGGAGTCCGCGGACGGCACCACCAACGGCGTCATGCTGGACTCCGCGAAGCGGGCGCTGCGCAGTGATGACGGGCCCTACCTCCCCGAGCGCAACGACATCCCGACGCCGTCGAACGGCGTGGCCGGCATGCCGCGCAAGCCCTCGCGCAGGGTGCCCGCGGCTGCGGCGCCCCGGAAGGCTTCGGCGGCCGTGGAGGACAATCCGCCGCCGCCGGAGAGCAAGGCCTCCAATGTGCTGTGGGGGCTGGTGCTGATGGGCATCCTGGTGGGCGGTGGCTATGCCGCCTGGCACCTGTCGAAGGTGCTGAACGAGACGGTGGAGGAAGAGGACGCGAGCGCGCTGCGCACCCTCCCCCACCACGACCCGAACCTGCCCGTCTACCTGGGACCGGGCTCGGGCCCGCCCACGGATGCCGGCAACGCGGAGGTTCCAGCGAAGGCGTTGGGCGCCGCGGTGGGCGGCGAGGACGCGGAGGGCTCCCGCTCCAAGGAGGCGGCGAGCGCCCGTCCGGTGAAGGGCCGGGGCAAGCTGACCTTGCTGGTGCTGCCGGAGGCGGAGGTCTTCCGAGGCAAGAAGCGGGTGGGCCGCACGCCGATGTTCAACGTGGCCATGCCCGCGGGGGAGCACGACCTGACCATCGTGGGCCCGGACGGCAAGAAGCGCATGCTGTCGGTGCCGATCAGCGCCGGGGAGACGACCCAGTTCCGGCTGAAGCTGGCGGAAATCCCCGAGCGCTGAAACACAGAACCGGGATTGAGGGGCACGTCCCGGGGCACTTGGTTATCTTCGCGCCCCCCTCCCTCTGATTCCGGACTGTATGGCCCCTCTGACCATTGGCTTCCTGATGGACCCGCTCGAGACAGTGCGGGTGGACCACGACTCCACGTTCGCGTTGATGCTCGAAGCGCAGAAGCGCGGCCACCAGGTGCGCTACTTCGAACAGGGCTGGCTGCGCTTCAACGGCACCTGCGCGGAGGCGCGCATGCGCCACGTCACCGTGCGCCGCGAGCTGGGACGGCACTTCGACATCCTCGACGAGGCCCCTCGCCCGGTGTCCTCGCTGGACGTGCTCTTCATGCGCAAGGACCCGCCCGTGGACGCGGAGTTCCTGCACGCCACCCAGTTGGTGGAGCTGTGCGGCACGGGCCGGCCCCCTGTCTTCATCAACGAGCCTTCGGGCATCCGCGACGCGAACGAGAAGCTCTACTCCCTGCGCTACCCGGACCTGATGCCGGACACGCGCGTCACCAGCGAGCTGCCGGTGCTGCTGGACTTCATCGCGCGCAACGCGGCGGGCACCATCCTCAAGCCGGTGGATGGCTTCGCGGGCAAGGGCATCCTCTTCCTGTCCGCCACGGACCGGAACGCGCGCTCCGCGGTGGACATGCTCACCCGGGGCGGCCGCGAGGCCGTCATGGCGCAGGCGTACATCCCGGAGAGCCGCCAGGGTGACAAGCGCATCCTCCTGGTGGAGGGCGAGCCGGTGGGCGGCGTGCTGCGCGTCCCGTCCGACGACGACCACCGCGGCAACATGGCCGCCGGCGGCGTGCCCCGGAAGGCCGTGCTCACCCCGCGGGATTTGGAGATTTGCGAGCGCCTGAAGCCGGAGCTGGTGAAGCGCGGGCTGCGGCTGGTGGGCATCGACGTGCTGGGCTCCTACCTCACCGAGGTCAACGTGACGAGCCCCACCGGTCTGGTGGAGGCGAACCACCTGGACGACGTGTGCGTGGAGGCCAAGGTGCTGGACGTGGCGGAGCGGCTCGTCGCCGAGCGCGCCGCGCGCTGAGCCCCGCCGGAGGACGCCGGGCGGCCCGACGCCCGGTGTCTTCCCTGAGCTGAGGGCTGACTCATGTTTCAGCACACCACACGACGCGGTGCGCGATTTGAATCCTGGTTCATGTTTCAGCGCGATGCGACGCGACGCGCCTTGAATCAGTGACTCCCGGAAGAGTCAGGTTTCGTCCCGCGGCTGCCCTTTCCCTCGTGGCCGCCTGGGAGACACCATGCTCAAGCAGCGTCGCAGCCGTTCCTGGCCGTGGTCGTGTTCCGCCGGGGTGCCTCTTGCCGCGTGGCTGGTCGCGGGCCTCGCGGGCTGTGGCGCTCCCGTCGGGGACGCGCCGGAGGTGGAGCCCGAGGTGACGGAGCAGCACCAGCCCCTGCTGACGCAGGTGACAAGCTTCGGTAGCAACCCCGGCAACCTGCAGATGTTCCGCCACGTGCCGTCCGGCATGCCGGACAACGCGCCGCTGGTGGTGGTGATGCACGGGTGTACGCAGCGGGCCGCGGGGATGGAGGGCGCTGGCTGGTCCGCGGCGGCGGACGTCTACAAGTTCTACGTCGTCTATCCGCAGCAGCAGGGTGGTAACAACATGACCAGTTGCTTCAACTGGTTCGAGCCCGGTGACTTCTCACGAGACCGGGGCGAGGCGCTGTCCATCAAGCAGATGGTGGACACGATGAAGGCCACGTACTCCATCGACCCGTCGCGGGTGTTCGTGGCGGGGTTCTCGGCGGGGGGATACATGACGCCCGCGCTGCTGGCCGCCTATCCGGATGTCTTCTCCGCCGGGGCCATCCACTCCGGTGGCCCATATCGGTGCGCGGAGTCGATGAATGCGGGCTTCAGTTGCATGAGCCCGGGTGTGAATCGCACGCCCGCCGCGTGGGGAGACGCGGTCCGCAGCGCGTACCCGGGCTACGCGGGCCCGCATCCGCGCGTCACCATCTGGCACGGCACCAGTGACTACACGGTGAACGTGATGAACCTCACCGAGGCGATGGAGCAGTGGACGAACGTGCACGGTATCGACCAGACGCCGGACACGGTGGAGACGGTGTCCGGCTTCCCGCACAAGGTGTACCGGGACAGCGCGGGCAACGCGCTGGTGGAGACGTGGGAGCTCACCGGCATGGGGCACGCGGTGGCCATGGATGCGCAGTTCCCGTTCCCAGGCGGCACGGGCAGCGCAGCCGCCTGTGGCTCGGTGGGCGCGTACCTGAGCGATGTGAATCTCTGCTCCGTCTACCACCAGGTGAAGTTCTTCGGGATGACGGGAGGCGGAGGCGAGCCCACGGGGGATACTACGCCGCCCACCGTCAACGTGACGGCGCCGGCGAACGGGGCCACGGTGGGTGGCACGGTGAATGTCACGGCGGATGCGGCGGACGCGGTGGGCGTCACCCGGGTGGAGTTCCTGGTGAATGGCGAGGTGGTGTCCACGGACACGCAGGCGCCGTATGCCTTCGCTTGGAACAGCACGGCCGTGTCCAACGGGGGGTACACGCTGGGGGCCCGTGCGTTTGATGCCGCGGGCAATCAGGCGACGGACAACGACACGGTGGTGACGGTGAGCAACTCGGGCTCCCCGGCGCCGGTGACGGTGCAGTTCGCGAGCATCGCGGCGGATGACGGCTACCTGAAGGCGGACGCGGATGGCAGCGGAGCGGCGCTGGGATTCATGACGAACCTGGCGCTCGGCCGGGGGACGGATGGGAAGTACAACCGGTCGTTCCTCTCCTTCGACACATCGAGCCTTCCGGACGGGGCCACTGTCACGCGGGCGTTCCTGACGGTGAGCTACTCGTCGGGCTCGGGAGACCCGTGGTCGACGCCCGCGGGGAACACGCTGGTCATCGACGTGAAGGCGGGGACGTTCAACGCGGCGAACACGGAGGTGACGGACTGGGCGGCGGCGGCCACGGCGAGCAGCGTCGCGGGCATCGACCGGTTCAGCGCGGGAGCGAAGAGCTCCGGGGACTTCAGCGCGGAGGGACTCTCCGCCATCAGCAAGACTGGGAAGACGCAGCTTCGGCTGCGCTTCGCCCAGGCGCAGACGGCCACGCAGTACCTGTTCGTCCGGGATGGGGCGAACGCGGTGCTGACGGTCGTCTATGCGCCGTAGGAAGACGGAGCGGACGCCGGCTCAGACCGGTGTCCGCTGCATCAGCGCGGCAAGTGAGTCCCTGCATCGTGCGCAGTGGCCGCGGAACGTGTCGCTGAGTTCGGGGGTCTGCTCCAGCCGGTTCCAGTAGGCCAGTGCGTGTTGAGCGGCATCGGCCCAGACATCGAGCGTCTCCGCGGTGGGCGGCCGGTCTCGTCCACGCGGTACATCAGTACCCGTTCGCCCAAGTGGGCAATCGAGCGGGTCCGCGCATAGCGCGTGGCGGGCCCCTGCCCCATCCGGCAGACGCTCGGGCCCGCGGAGGCCAGCAGCCGCGACACTGTCGGGCGCGAGACGCGGAGCTGAGCGGCCAGCTCGCTTCCCTTCACCTCGACCTGGCGTCCAAGAGCCGCGAGCAGTTGTTCCAGGGTGGCCATGAGCAGATTCCTGAAAAGATCCGTGAAGAGATATCGCTGACCAATGGCTCTACGCAACCTGTTGAAATAACATATAAAAGTGCTGATAGAATCATGGTCGGTGAGCTGATTCTCCAGCGGTAACACTGGGGTACGGGGCGGGAATCTTGGGCCCGAAGCGGACGTTGGGTAGGAAGCCCGACAGCCCATGCCTGAACCCACCCTGCCCGAGCCCGGCCCGGACGAAACGCTCGACTCCATTGGCACGGCGGGGGTGCGGGTGCTCCAGCGGCGGACGGGTTACCGCTTCACGTTGGACGCGGTGCTGCTGGCCCACTTCGCGGCCACCGAACGTGTCGGCGAGCCCGGGCGGATGTTGGAGCTGGGCGCGGGCAGCGGCGTGGTGTCCTTCCTGCTGGTGAAGCAGTTCGGCCTGGGACGCGTGGATGCCCTGGAGCTCCAGCCCGCCGTGCATGCCCGGCTGATGCGCGCCGTGGTGCTCAACGCGTGCGAAGCGCGGGTCACCCCAATGCTCGGGGACCTGCGACGGATCCGCGAACATGTCTCCGGGGGCCAGTACGCCCACGTCGTGTCCAACCCGCCCTTCCGCCTGGCCGACGCGGGGGTCCGCAGCCCGGATGACGAACGGGCCGTGTCCAAGTCAGAGGTGGCGTGTGACGCGCCATCCGTCGTCGCCGCGGCACGGTATGCGTTGATGCCCGGCGGCGGTGTGAGCCTGGTGTATCCAGCCGCGCGGGCGGCCGAGGTGTTGGGCCTGCTGACCCAGGCGAAGCTCCACCCCACCGTGCTGCGCTTCGTCCACGCGCGCGTGGGAGCCCCGGCCACGCGCTTCCTGGTGCATGCCCTGCGAGACAGGGACCGGGGCCTCGCCGTGCGCCCACCCCTCATCGTTCATGGTGAAGGGCCCGGGGGCTACTCCGCGGAGGTGGCGGCGTTGATGGATCCGCCCCTCGCGGAGAGTCGCTGACAACCGCGCCGTCTCTCTACGGCGTGCCCGTGAGCGGCTTCGTGTTCGTCACCTGGATGCCGTGCTCCTCGGACGCGGTGACGAACAGCTCGTGGCCCGCGGGCACCGCCAGCGTCGAGCGCCGCAGCTTCCCGCCCACCGTGAAGTCCACCTCCAGCGCATGTTCCCCGGGCGGCACGTCGCGGAGGCTCAGGTTCGTCGCGTTGCTCGTGCCCCGGCGCTGCCCGTCCATCAGCACGGTGCACGGCTTCGCGCAGCGCACGTGAACCCGGGAGGTCGTCGCCGCGCGCGCCTCGGGCTGCTTCGCCGCCTCCAGGTCCTTCTGGTCCGTGAGCGTCACGCGGCCCTTCGAGTCCCCATGGATGGTGACTTCGGAGCCACCCGGCACCTCCACGTAGCCCACGAACTGCCGCCGGTTGAAGACGCCACCGCTGCCTTCCACGCGCCGCTGGCCGGGCGCCACGTCGCGGAACTCCCAGGTCCGGTTGTCCCGGCGAATACCTCGCTTCCCATCGAGCAGCACCGTGCAGTCGTCCTGGCACTTCACGGTGGCCACGCTCGGCGCCTTCGACGTGGAGGCCGGCGTGGGAGGTTTCGGCTCGGCCCAGTCCGGTGTGCCGGGCATGGTGGAGCTGCCGGGCTCGATGATGATGCGCTTGTTGCTGGCCAGGAAGACGTCCGCCGTCGCTACGTCCGGGATGACCACGAAGCTGCCGGCGAGCGGACGGCCCAGCACGCCCGTGGCGTCGATGCGCAGGGAGCCCGGCGTGATGCCCTTGAACTCCCAGGTGGTGTCATTCACCCGGAACCCGTTCTTTCCATCCAGCATCACCGTGCACTTCTCCGTGCAGCGGACCCGGACGGCGACGCCGTCGACCGCGAGCGCTGGAGCAGACACCAACAACGACAGGGACAGGAGCGGCCAGCGGAGGGACATGACGGGGTGACTGCCTCGTACCAGTGGGTATTCACGCGGGGCCACCCCAGGGATGCGGGTCCACTCCCGCCTCATGAGGCAGGCCCCTTGGGGCTGGCAGTATGCCTACCGGGCAAGGGAGGCGGAATCACCGCGGCGTGCCATGCGCCCATGCCGGACCCAACCTACCCAGGTTTCCGTCAACGGCCCCGGCCCATCCAAGGAGTGGCAGGTATGAACGTGGCGACCCTGACCGAGCAACCGAGCATCCTGAAGGCAGCGGCCCTGCTGCCCCCGCGCCTGTCGCTCGGGTCGACGATGGTGGTGCATGGCGTGTCCAAGCTCCGCGCCGAGGGCACCGCGCAACACGTGGGCTTCTTCGAGCAGCTGGGCTTCAAGCCAGGCAAGCCCTGGGTCATCGCCACGGGAGTGGTGGAGCTGCTCTCGGGCGTGAGCTCCATCCTGGGCATCGCCACGCGCCCCGCCGCGCTGGCTGTCCTCGTCACGCAAGCCATCGCCGTGGCCAAGGTCCATGGCTCCAAGGGCTTCGACAACACGAAGGGCGGCTTCGAGTTCAACCTGGCGCTGGGAGCCATCGCGCTCGGCCTGCTGCTGCGAGGCCCGGGACCGCTCTCCGTCCACAGCGTCATCGAGCACCGGGTGAAGCGCAAGGAGCTGCGGCGGCTGCGGTTCCTGCCGCGCCAGCGCCGTCGGTCGGTGCTGCTCGACGTGCTGGGTTGAACCCGGGCCGCGCCGCGACACACATCCCATCACCCTGACCGATGAGGTGTGTGTCGCCTGTCTGGCTGCTGGGCGGGGCGAGGTCATCTCCCCTGTCACAGAATCCCAGGAGGGCCTCTAGAATGGCGGGACATGCCCTCGTCCGTCTTCCTCTTGATGGCGCTCGCCACCACGCCGGGTGCTGCTTCGGCGCGTGAGTCCGCCCCCGCCCAGCACGTCTCTCCCTCGCAAGGCCCCAGCGCCGATTCGAGCTCGACCCGGGGCCCGGATTCCCAGGGCACTGCGCCCGCGCCAGAGACTGTCATCACGGACCTCAACGCCTACCCTCGTGCCGGTGACTCCGGCGCGGTGCTGGACCTGGGCCGTGCCGCCGCGGAGGCCGGCGCCGCCGCCCTGCGCGCCGCGGCCCTGGCCATGGGCAAGAGCGCCACCCCGCGTGGCCCGCTGGCCGACCCGGACACGAGCTACGCCCGAGGCATGGAGGCCCTCCAGGCGAAGGACGCACCCACGGCCATCACCCAGCTGTCGGCCTGCGTGGAGGCCGCGCCCTCACGCGTGGATTGCCGCTGGGAGCTGGGCTGGGCGCACTCGCTGGAGAACCAGTGGGCGGAGGCCTACACGCAGTGGTCCGAGGTACAGAAGCTCCAGCCGGACCACCCGGACCTTGAGGGCGCGCTGGCCCAGGCCCGTGGGCAGGCCATGCTCCAGGCGAAGCTGTCGCAGGGGCCTCAGCTCATCAACCGCCCTCCTCCGCCGGCCAACGCGAAGGTGCGCATCCGCGCGGTGGGTGACGTCATGCTGGGCACCACCGTGCCCGAAGGCCACCTGCCTCCCGATGGCGCCGGCAGCGTGATTGCCGGCGTGCGCCCGTTGCTGGAGGACGCGGACCTCACCTTCATCAACCTGGAGGGGCCGCTGTGCGACACGGGCGAGACGAAGAAGTGCCGCTCGTCGAAGAACTGCTACGCGTTCCGCTCGCCCACCGAATACGGCCAGTACCTGAAGGAGGCCGGGGTGGACCTGGCGTCCACGGCCAACAACCACTCGGGTGACTTCGGCGAGGAGTGCCGCCGCGCGACGGAGTCCACGCTCGACGCGCTGGGCATCGCGTGGAGCGGCGCGCCGGGCACGGTGGCCACGGTGGAGCGCAACGGCCTGCTCATCGGCATGGTGGCGTTCCACACGTCGCCGTCGTGCAACCACCTCAACAACCTGACCACGGCGACGGGGCTGGTGCGCGTGGCCGCGGCCGAGCACGACATCGTCATCGTGTCGTTCCACGGCGGCGCGGAGGGCAGCAAGGCGCTGCACGTGCCCAAGGGCCGGGAGAAGTTCCACGGCGAGGACCGGGGTGATTTGCGGGCCTTCTCGCGCGCGGTGGTGGATGCGGGCGCGCACCTGGTCATCGGCCATGGCCCGCACGTGGTGCGCGGCATGGAGTTCTACAAGGGCCGGCTCATCGTCTACTCGCTGGGCAACTTCGCCACCTACGGCCGGTTCAACCTGCGCGGTCCGCAGGGCCTGGGCATGGTGCTGGAGGTCGAGCTGAACCGCGACGGCGACTTCACGGCGGGCCGCATCCTCCCCACGA
Organism: Myxococcus sp. AB036A; assembly: GCF_006547355.1. Lineage (NCBI taxonomy): Bacteria > Pseudomonadati > Myxococcota > Myxococcia > Myxococcales > Myxococcaceae > Myxococcus > Myxococcus sp. AB036A. The sequence continues at coordinate 15,534 of NZ_VHLC01000075.1, forward strand.
AGCAGGTGGACAGGGGCATCGCCGTGCCGGACCCGAAGGGCGCCGTCATCAAGGCGGTCCGTGACCTCACCGCGGCTGACTTCCCGGAGACGGGCGCGCGCATCTCCGACGACGGCACCGTGAAGGTCCGCGGCAGGGGCCCTGTCTCCATGCGCTGACACGGCGTCTCGTGCGCACGGCGGCGTGTGGGTGCTTCACGGACTTGGAGTCCGGGCTGAAGCGCGGCTGCTGGATGTGTCCCAGCTTCCGTCATAGCGGCTCAAAGCAACTGCCGGCCCCTACAGGCATGTCGCACGGCTCCGGGATACAAAGGTCCCTGCCGTGCGCACCCTTCGACTGCCACGTCTCTCCTCGCTTCGCGCCTTCGACCACCCCGGCTACTTCGCGGTCTGGGTGGGAGCCCTGGTCTCCACCATCGGCACCTGGATGGAGACGGTGGCCATGGGCGTGTACGTCACCGAGGCCACGGGCCGCGCCGAGTGGACGGGTGGCATCGTCGCCCTCACCTTCCTCCCCGCGGTGGTGCTGTCGCCGGTGGGCGGCGCGCTCGCGGACCGGTTCGACCGTCGCGCCTACGTCGCGCTGGGCACGGTGGTGCAACTGGTGCTCGCGGGCGTGTTGACGCTGCTGGCCTTCACGCACCGGCTCAGCGTCCCCGTCGTGGCCGTCATCTCCTTCGTCCACGGCTGCGCCAGCACGCTCATCAATCCCGCCTTCGCGGCGATGCTCGCGGAGCTCGTGCCACCCCGGGACTTGCACAGCGCCATGAGCCTCAACTCGGCGCAGTTCAACCTGGGGCGCATCATCGGTCCGGCGCTGGCCGCGCTGGTGCTGAGCATGGGCGGCACGTCCTGGGCGCTGCTCATCAACACGCTGTCCTTCGTCGCGGTGTTGGTGGCGCTGTCGCAGGTGAAGACGCTGACGCGGACGGCCTCGAAGGCCACGCAGGGCCTGTGGCGGCAGATTGCCCACGGCTTCTCCGTGGCGCGGGGCGATTCGGAAATCTCGCTGATGCTGTGGGGCACGCTGCTGGTCGCGGCCCTGGTGGCGCCCTTCATCGGCCTGGTGCCGGTGTTCGCCATCCGCGTCTTCGGCCAGGGCGCGGCGGCCACGTCGCTGCTCGTCACCTGCCAGGGCGCGGGCGCGGTGACGGCCGCGCTGCTGGTGGGCACGCTGGTGGACAAGCTGGGCCAGCGCAAGCTGCTGGGCCTCGTGGCGACGTCCATTGGCGGCGTGTCCACGCTGTACTGGCTGTCGCCCACGCTGCAGGTGGCCGCCGCCGTCATCTTCGTGCTCGGCGCCAACTACATGATGCTGATGAGCGGGATGCACGCGTACTGCCAGTCGCGCGTGCCCCGTGAGCTGCAGGCGCGCATGAGCAGCCTGTACAGCATGGTGCTGGGCGGCGCGTACGCGTCCGGCGTCTGGGGCCTGGGCGCGCTGGCGGACCGGCTGGGCATCCGCTTCGTCACCGTGAGCGCCAGTGTGTTGTTCATCGCGCTGGTGCTGACGTTGCGGCTGCTGCGCCCGCAGCGCTTCAACGGCGCTGGCGCGTAGACGAGTCTTCCGGCCCCGCGTCGAAGGGCCCGCGCCCGCGACGCCTCCGCGCTACAGACGTCTCTCCACCCAGAGGCGCCGGAGCAGTTCCACGCGGCGTTGCTCGGCTTCCTCGGGAAGTGACGCGGTGGTGGGTGGCCCACCTGTGGGCAACTTGGGGATGCCTCCGGGCGTCCCCATCTTCCTCGTGAGCCGGGCGGCCGGGCGTGCCCCCAGTCCTCCGCGGGGACCTTGGTGCGCCGCGAGCGCGCTCCGACATTCAGCTTCGGAGCGGTACCCACTTCGACGAGGAGCGCACCATGCCGAACAGGAAGTACGACCCGTACACGGGAGGCAAGGAGGCGGCCACCAAGCCCCCCTATGCGCCGGACCGCGTGGAGCGGGGACTGGAAGCCGACGACACCCTGCCGCTGTACTCCGCGGACTCCATCCGCGACACCCGCGAGCAGAAGTTCGCCCTGGACAGTGACTCCGAGGTGGGCGGTTACGTCCCCGACATCCGCAGCCCCATCGACGAGGCGGACGAGCTGGAGCGCGAGCGCCGGGGCCGCGAGCGAGCCGAGGAGCGGCAGGTCTCCGACGAGGAAGACGAGGCGCGCAACCGCTGAGCCGCAGGGGAGGCCCGGACCTTCGGACCTCGTACCCCGTGAAACACCGGGCCGTGGCTCGCGAGCAAGGTCTCGCCACCACGGCCCGGGAGGACTGCCTGCGTGCTACTTCGCCGCGCGCGGCACCGGTGCTTCATCCGGCTCGATGGGCACCAGCTTGCCCAGGCCGAGCGGCGTCACCTGCTCCTGGATGGTCGCCGGGTCACCCACGAGGACAATCTGCATCGAGGCCGGGTCCAGGTACTGCTCGGCCATGCGCTGCACGTCCGCGGCGCTGGCGTCGCGCAGGCCCTCCACGGTGCGGTTGAACTCGTCCAGCGGTCGGCGGGTGATGAAGAGCGCCGCGGCGCTGGCGCCCAGGCCCTCCACGGACTCGAAGGCGCCCGGGAAGGCGCGGATGAGGCCCTCGCGCGCGGCCTCCAGCTCCTCGGCGGTGATGGGCCGGTTCTTCAGGCCCGTCAGCTCGTTCATCACTTCGCTCAAGGCCGGGCCCGTCACGTCCTGGCGCACGGAGCTGTACGCGGTGAGCGGCCCCACGCCCAGGCGCGGAGAGAGGCTGGCGCCCGCGCCGTAGCTGTAGCCCTTGTTCTCCCGCAGGTTCATGTTGAGGCGGCTGCCGAAGAAGCCACCGAACACGGTGGTGGCCAGCTCCAGCGGGTATTCGTCCGGGTTCCCCGCGGCGATGCCAGCGCGGCCCACCAGCAGCAGCGTCTGGTCCAGGCCCGGCTTGGGCACCACGTACACCTGCTGACGCGGCGGGGCCTTCGTGGCCGGCGGCGGAGGCGGCGGCGTGGCCTTGTTCTTCGACCAGCTGAAGTGCTTCTTCGCCAGGGCCACCCCTTCTTCCAGGCTGATGTCACCGGTGAGGATGACCGCCTGGGCCTTGGGGCCGGTGTGCTTCCGGTAGAAGCCCATGACATCCGCCAGGGTGAGCGCCTGCACGGACGCGGGCGTGCCGTCGGGGAGGTGTCCGTAGGGGTGGCCCAGCCCGAACACGGCTTCCAGGTAGGCCAGCTGCGCCAGCACGCCGGGCTGCCCCATCGCGCGCGCCAGGTCCGCGAGCTGCTGCTTCTTGCGGCGCTCGAAGGCGTCGAGGTTGAAAGCGGGACGCAGCGCCACGTCCGACAGCAGGGCCATGGCCGCGTCCAGGTTGCGCGTCAGTACGCGCACGCCCACCTGCGCGCCGTCCGCCTGCACGTCCATGGCGGGAGTCACACCCAGGTCCGCGAAGGCGTTGTCCAGCGCCACCGTGTCCCGCTTGCCCGCGCCTTCCAGCAGCATGCGGTACGTCAGCTCGGCGAGCCCTTCCTTGCCCTTGGGGTCCTGCGCGCTGCCCGCGGCGAAGGCCACGCCCGCGAACACGAGCGGCAGCTCCCGCCGCGTGCTCACAATCACGGTGATGCCGTTGTCCAGCTTCGCGCTCTGGAAGGTGGGCAGCACCAGGTCCGGCGCCTTGCCGGGCTGGGGCGGCGTGGCGCGGAAGGACTCGGCGTCGGCCGTGGCTTCGGCCGGGGCCGCCTTCTCACCCAGCGCGGGCGAGTCCGGATTGGCCGGCGCGGGCTTCGGGTTGCTGGCGCAGGCGGCCAGCGTGGTGACGAGCAGGGCGGAGAAGAGGCGGCGCATCAGTGGCGCTCCTTCGAGTCGAGGGGCGCCTGCCGGCGTGCGGGCGGCACCGCGTGGAGGATGACGCGCGCGCCGGGGCGCAGCGTGTCCTGGGCGAACTGCTTCACGGCTTCGGGCGTCACCGACTCGTAGCGAGCCAGGTCCTGGGCCACGTAGTTGGGCTCGCCGACGAAGTGGTTGTAGCTCTGGAGGACGTCCGCCTTGCCACCGAAGCCGCCGACGGACTGGAGGCCGGCCAGCGTGCGCGTGTCGTAGCGCGTGCGGGCGCGGGCAATCTCCTCCGGGGTGATGCCCTGCTGGCGGACCTCGTCCAGCACCGCGTCCACCTCGTGGAGCAGCGTGTCCGTGGACACGCCGGGCCGCGCCACCACGTCCACCGAGAAGACGGACTGCGCGCCCTGGCTCTGCTGGGTGGCGTTGACGCTCTGGGCCAGCTCCTTGTCCAGCACCAGCCGGCGGTAGAGGCGGCTGGCCTTGCCGGTGGACAGCGCGGTGGCCAGCACGTCCGCGGTGGCGTCCCCTTCTTCCAGGTACGCGGGCGTGAGCCACTGGATGGACAAGAGCGGCAGCCGGGCCACGCGCTCCTCCTCGCGCAGCACCACGGGCGCGGAGAGGTTCACCGGCGCGACCTCCGGCCGCTGCGGCCGGGCGTGGCTGGGCAGCGTGCCGAAGTACTTCTCCACCAGCGCCTTCGTCTTCGCCACGTCGAAGTCACCGACGATGGCCAGCGTGGCGTTGGACGGCGCGTACCACTTGCGGAAGAAGTCCTTCACGTCGTCCACGTTGGCCGCGTTCAGGTCCTTCATCGAGCCGATGACGTCCCCATGGTACGGGTGCGGCAGCGGGAAGAGCGCGTGCCACGCCTTCTCGCGGGCGGCGCCGTATGGCGCGGTTTCAATGGATTCGCGCCGCTCGTTCTTCACCACCTCGCGCTGCGTCTCCAGCTTCTCCGGCGTGATGGCGTCGAGCAGGAAGCCCATGCGGTCGCTCTCCAGCCACAGCGCCGTCTCCAGGTGGTTGCTGGGGACGGTCTCGAAGTAGTTGGTGCGGTCGAAGCTGGTGGTGCCGTTGAGGTCGGTGGCGCCCAGTTGCTCCAGCCGGGCGATGTGGACGTCGTCGGCCACGTTGCGCGAGCCCTGGAACATCATGTGCTCGAACAGGTGCGCGAAGCCGGTGCGGCCGGGTTGCTCGTGATACGCGCCGACGTGGTACCAGATGTTGACGGCCACCACCGGCAGCTTCCGGTCCACGGAGAGGATGACCTCCAGGCCGTTGGGCAGCGCGTATTTCTCATACGAGATGGCGAGCGCCTCGCGGCCGGGCTCCAGCGGCTTCGCCTCCTGGGGTGTCGGTGTCTGGGCAAGCGCCGGCGGCCCGCTGAACACGAGGGCTGCGGCGACGAGGGCCTTCATTCGGAACAAGGTGCCTCCGGGTCTCGATGCCAATGACTCACGTGACGCGCTTAGCACGCACGTCCGGTGACGTGGGTAGGGAATGGTGGCGGGAAGACGCAGCGCGCCAGGATGTTGGTTCCTGGTCAGCATGAGAGACTGAAATCATGTCCGCCGAAGTCTCATCCGGTGCCCTGCCCCGCTGCGCCCTCCATCCGGATGCGCTCGCGGGCGCCACCTGTCAGCGCTGTGGCAGCTTCGTCTGCACCGAATGCACGACGTGGGTGATGGGCCGCATGTACTGCCCTGCCTGCGCGGTGCGTCCGGAGGTGAACTACCTGGAGGCCTTCCGGCTCAAGCTCTGGGGACGGCGGGATGCGAGCGCCTGGCTGGTGGTGGGTGTCACGGAGCTGCTCCTCTTCCTGGCGCTGGGGGCGCTGATGGCGGGGACATTCGGCCTCGCGCTGGCGTGTCTGGCCAGCGCGGGCGTGGGCCTGTCGTTCTTCCTGGGCATGCGCTGGGCCCGCCTGGGCCTGCTGGCCGTCCCGCTGCTGGCCATGCTGCTCACCGCGCCGTCGATGGGCGCGCCCGCGCTGGTGTTCTTCGTTCCGCTGATGGTCGCGGTGAACATCTTCCGCGACACGCGCAGCCGTCTCTTCTTCCGCCTGGAGGTCCCCGAGCGAGAGCTGCGCCGGCTGTGGGACCTGCGGGTCAACAACCCCCTTGCACGGCATGCGTTGTCCCTGGGCGTGGGCTCGCTGCTCCTGCTCGTGCTCACGCCGTTGCTGTCCTTCCTCGGCGTGGGGCTCGTGTTGGGCTTCCTCTTCATGGCCGTGGCCATGGCCATGGCCATGCTGACCCTCGTCCTGGGCGCGGTGGCGCTGCGGCGGGTGGACCCGGAGGCACGGCCGCCCATCGGAAGGCGCTGGGAGGCGCTGGGCGCCATGGGCCTGGCGCTGGCCTCGCTGACGTTCGGGGTCATGCTGCATGGGCAGCGGCTGGTGGAGCTGCTCGGCGGCGCGGTGGACTGACGGCGGCGAGACGGTGCCGCCAGTGCATGGCTCGCTTCCCGCCCTGGCATCCCGGCGCGCGGGGGGCGGCCGGTGCCTGGGGAACGTGGGGTGCCCACGCTCACGGAAGAGACCCAAGCCCGACACCGGGGAGGCCACCGTCATGGCGAACATACGTGAGGAGCAGGGAGAGGCAGCGGAGGGCCGGGGCGCTACGCCCAGCCTCAAGGAGCAGCGCAGCGAGTCGCATGCGGCGCAGACCTATACGGCCTTCTTGAAGGACCTCGAAGCGAACGCGGGCGTCGTTCGTGACCTGGCGGAGAAGGCCGCGCAGTCCGTGCTGTGCCTGCTGGAGCAACGCCTCATGGACACCGAGGCGAAGCACCTGGAGGCCCAGCTTCCGCGGAAGGTGAAGGACATGCTGAAGCGGTGTCCTCGGCACGAGGGCAAGGTCGCTCGGAAGTACAAGCTTGAGCAGTTCCTCGCCATGGTGGCCGAGGAACTCGACACCACGCCCAACGAGGCTGAACGCCTGGCCCGGGCCGTGTTCGTCACGGTGCGAAATCACATCAGCGAGGGCGAGGCCGACGACGTCATGGGCCAGCTCCCCGCGGACCTGCGCTCGCTGTGGGTACCCGAGGCCTGAACCCAAGGAAGGAGCCGTGTGATGCGGAAGGTACAAGACGTGATGACGAAGGACCCCACGGTCATCAACGCGAAGGATTCATTGAAGGACGCCGCGCTGAAGATGCGCGAGCTGAGCGTGGGCCCGCTGCCCGTGTGTGATGGTGACCGGTTGATGGGCATCATCACCGACCGCGACATCGTGGTGCGTGCGGTGTCCCAGGGAAAGGACCCCAACAGCACGACGGTGGCGGAGGCGATGACGGAGCAGCTCGAATACGCCTTCGATGACGAGGACATCTCCGTGGTGGCGGAGAAGATGAAGGAGAAGAAGGTCCGCCGCATCCTCGCGCTCGACCGGGACAAGAAGCTGGTGGGGATTGTCGCGATGGGCGACTTGCTGGAGGCGCTGGCGGAGGAGGACGTCGGAGAGACCCTGGAGAGCATCTCCGAGGCCCCTCCCCCCGCTGCGCACTGAGCGTGCCCTCCGCACTGCTCCCGTGGATGCTCGTGGGACTGATGCGGGTCGTCATGGGGCGTCGCCGCAAGGACGCGTAACGCTTCGAAGTGGAATGGATGCCGGGCGAACTCATCCGCCCGGCACCCCGCCCTACTCGCGGAGCAGTGACGCCGCCAAGGCGCGTACGTTCGAGGACCCATCGTTCGTGGCCACATCGCGAAGCAGGGCCGCGGCGGGAGCTTCCACGGCTTGCGACTGGCCCAGCAGCCGCACCACTTCGATGCGGACGCGCTCACTTCGCTCGGCGCGCAGCACCCGAGCCAGCGCTTCCATGTGGGCGCCGACGACCCGCTGAGAGACAGCCTTCACCGCGAGCGCGCGAACCCGCGGGCTCGGGTCGTCGAGCATCACCTGGTCCAGCAGGGCATCCACCGCCGCGCCAGGGATGGCGCTCAGTGCCTCCGTCGCCGCACCCCGCACAGCCGCCTCCGGATGCACGAGCGCCGACTTCACGTAGGCCAATCCCACCGGAGCCCCAGCCCGGGCCAGGGCATCCAGACAGACCTCGGGCTCCAAAGTACCCGTGCGGCAGCGCCTCACGAGTCCCTCCACCAGCGCCTGGCTCCGGCCCGGCTCCGCCACCTCCAACGCCTTCGACAGTGCCCCCATCGACAGCGCCGCCGCGTTCCTCACCCCCGCGTCCCGCGTCCCATCCACCACGCGCTCCAGCGCATCACCGAGCAGCAGCGAAGGCCGTTCCATCCGTCCCACGGCCCGTGCCGCGTGGGCCCGGGTCTTCGGCCGGACCCGTTCCCCCTCCAACACGGACACCAGCGCCCGCTGCGCCTCTGGTGTCCCCGCGCTGGCCAGCGCCTCCAGCATCTGCTCGGAGCGCACCGTGTCCGCGGCGCCCTGATGAATCAGCGCCACGGCTCGTTCGACTTCCGCCAGATTCTGTCGGAACAGGGCCGTCAGTCGCAGCCGAGCCGTAGCCAGGCCCTCGCGCTTCGCTAGCGACCGCAGCAAGTCATCCAGCTTCGCCCCCTTCACGAGCTGCCTGTCCCGCGCCTCCAGCGAAGCCCCCTCCATGCCTGCCGAATCCGTGAGCCGCTCCGACCGCAACGTCGCCCGCACGGCGTCAAACGGCCTCAGCGACGAAAGCAGGTAGTCCGCGCCCACGTGGGTCAACGCGACCCGCGTCTCCTCGCGGATGCGTGGGAACCCTGTGCCGGCGCCGCCCAGCTCCACCACCTCCGAGCCCGTGGCCTCCTTCACGCACCCATTCGAGAACAGGGTGAAGTCCAGGTGCCCTTGCAGCCGTGGGAGCACCGCCGAGCCCGCGCGCAGGTAGCGCCGCTTCGTCTTCACGTAGGTGTTCGCGCTGCCACCCGCGCGGTACACGGCTTCGACGTCACCGCGCGAGTCCGGCTCCTCGGTGCGCCAGCGGGGGCCGTCCTCCGCCACGAACTGCGTCGACGCGAGCAGCAGGCGCACGAGCCGCCGCGCAGACGCGTCCTGCGCCGCATCGAAGTGCACGGCCATCACCTGGCCCCGCACGTCCTGGCCCACGTACACCGGCCGCTCGAACATGCCCCGGAGCGCCTGCAGCGCTGCGTCACCGGGCGCCAGCGTCTCACCGGAGTCCATGGCCACCCGCGTGGGCACGAGGTGGCCGGAGAACAGGTGCTGTTCACCCTCCGCGCCCAGGTAGGTGAGTTCGAACAGGCCGCTCCATCCGGTGTGCAGGGACTCCCGCGCGCCAGCCGAAAGGTCCGTGTGGGTCCGGAGGTCCAGGTCGAACGTGTAACGAAGCCGGTGGCCCACGACGAGCACCCGCTCCCGCCCCTTCACGCCCGGAAGGATTTCCTCGGGAGCCGGTGTGGGGGCTTCATCGTCCAAGGCGTGTGAGACAGCCGGCGGTGTCTCAGGAGAAGCCGGCGTCTGTGTCTCCTGGCCCGCACGCCACAGCGCGGCGGCCGTGAGCACGGCGAGCAGCAGGACCAGGCTCTTCAGGCGCGGGCTCACGCCCCCGCATACGCGCCCGAGCGTCAATCCTGGTTGCGCGTGAGCCGGACACGGCCCGTTTCACGCGGGCGCGTGGCGCCCGACATGAAACAAAGGCACGGCCGTTTCAGGGATTGCCGAGCTTCAATTCCAGCTCCGCCAACTCACGCTGCACGGTGGCATCCGTCACGCGGAGACCTTCCACCTTGCGCACCGCGGAGATGACGGTGGAGTGGTCCTTGCTGAAGCGCGCGGCGATTTCCGGGAAGGAGCTCTTCGTCAGCTTGCGGCTGAGGTACATGGCCACCTGGCGTGCATGGGCCAGGGCCTTGTGCCGGCGGTCTTCCTTCAGCGACTCCACCGTGACTTTGTAGAAGCGGGCCACCTCGCGCTGGATGGCCTCCACGTCCACCGCGCTGTGAGCGGGGAGGATGTCGCGCAGCACCTGGGACGCGAATTCCTCCGTCACTGGCTGGCGCGTCAGGCTGTGCACCGCGGACAGCTTCACCAGCGCGCCTTCCAGCTCGCGCACGTTCTTCTGGATGTGCTTGGCGATGAAGTGCGCCACCGAGTCCGGCAGGTCCAGACCTTCGGCCACGGCCTTCTTCTGGAGGATGGCCACCCGCGTCTCGTAGGTGGGCTCGCGGATGTCCGTCATCAGCCCCATGGCGAAGCGGCTGCGCAGCCGGTCCTCCAGGCCCGGAATCTCCGCGGGCACGGTGTCGCTGGTGAGGACGATGGCCTTGTTCATCTCGTAGAGCGTGTTGAAGGTGTAGAAGAACTCCTTCTGCGTCTCCTCACGCTTGCCGAGGAACTGGATGTCGTCGAGGAGGAGCACGTCGCACTCCTCACGGAACTTCCGGCGGAAGTCCCCCATGCGGTGCTCGCGGACGCTCTCCACGTACTCGTTGGTGAACTGCTCGCTGGAGAGGAACACCACGCGCTGGGATGGATCCCGCTCCCAGATGAGGTTGCCCACTGCCTGGAGCAGGTGCGTCTTGCCCAGGCCCGTGCCGCCGTAGATGTAGAGCGGGTTGTAGTGGTGGCCCGGCTTGTCGGCCACGGCCTGCGCCGCGGCGGCCGGGAGCTGGTTGCTGTCCGCCACCACGAAGGTGTCGAAGGTGAAGCGCGCGTTCAGCCGGCCCGGGCGCGTGGCGCTCGCCTTGACTGAGGGTGTGGGTGGGAAATGCGGGTCCGGCTCCAGGCCCTCCACGACCTCATAGGCGATGGAGGTCAGGCCCTCCCCCATCCGCGCGAGCTGGACATCCAGCATGGGGCGGTAGTGGTCATCCACCCAGTCGCGGAAGAAGCGGTCCGGAACGCCCATCACCAGGGCGCCGTCACGCACCTCCAGCGGGCGCATCCGCTCCAGCCATCTCAGCGCGTAGTCGAACTTCTCCTGGCGGATGGCATCCAGCATCCGAGCCCAGAGAATTCCAGCACTTGGGAGGGGGGTAGCGGCTTGGGCGAGGGCGTTCACGCGTGTCTCAAACGTGCAAAAGCAGGGGAACGACGGGCGTTCGGCGGTGCTAACAGACGGTTCCAGGTGGATCAAGCAACCGGCCAAAACCACCGTGGCCACGAGGGGTTTTCCGGACGGAGCGGATCCACCAGGAACGTGCCAACCCAGGAGGGTTGTGGATCCTCCCGGCCCCCACCCCAAGCACTGGGGGATGGATCAATCCGGCTTGACTGAGAGTCCGTCCTGCAAAGCGTCCGGCTTTTGCGCGGGGGTTCGGCGAGGTGTGGCCATGGGCAGCAGGTGCCACGCGTTCGGCAACCAGGAGGCTCGCGTCAGGGGCCCACCACCACCAGATTCACCCGCGACAGCGTGAACTCGCTTGCCTAGCCAGGAAAAAGCGCTCGGAAACCAGACGCATTCGCTGTCCGCGATTAAAGTGCCCCCGCCGTGCGTTGGGCGGGGAGCATCCTGCTTCCTGTATCACCCAGACCTTCACTGTCCCACCTGGCTCCGGGCTTTCCGCCGGGCCAATGGGGTTTCCAGAGTGGGCGAAGGTGATCCAACGTTGACTTACCCTGGAAATGGGGGTACGGACCCGCCCCTTTCCCTAGTTCAGGTCGCGCCGGAGCGGTAGGAGGCGCCGCCGTCATCACCAAGGAGTAAGAGCCGTGTCCAAGCGCACGTACCAGCCGTCGAAGGTCCGCCGCAATCGCGCCCACGGGTTCCGCAAGCGGAACGCCACGAAGGGCGGCCGGGATGTCCTCAAGCGCCGTCGTGCGAAGGGTCGCAAGCGGCTCGTCGTGTCCGCTCCCAAGAAGTAAGCGAGTTCGCGTGTGAGGGCCGAGGGTGCGACGCCGGGCCAGTCCCGCCCGGCAGACCAGCGCTTCCCCAAGGCCCTGCGCCTGCTTCAACGGCGCGAGTTCCTCGAGGTCCAGGAAGGCGGGCACAAAGTCCCTTCGGACTGCCTCCTGGCCCTCGTGAAGCGCAATGGCCGACCGTACTCACGTGTTGGCCTGACCGTGTCGAGCAAGGTGGGCAACGCCGTCGTCCGAGCGCGCTTGAGGCGCGTCTTGCGGGAGCTTTTTCGGAAGCGCCGCATGCAATGGCCGTCAGGCCTGGACGTCGTCCTGGTGGCACGCTCCTCCGCGAAGGATGCTTCCTTTCCGGCGTTGTCGCGTGCCTTTGACGGTGTCACCCGTAAGCTGCAGCGACTGCCCCGCGCCGCGGAGACGAAGCCGAAGGAGCCGCCCAGATGAGCCCCCTGGCCTTCGTCATCTCGCTGCCCATCCGCTTCTACCGGAAGTTCCTCGGACCGCTGCTCCCCAAGGTGTGCCGGTTCCATCCCTCCTGCTCCACGTACGCCATGGAGGCGCTGGAGAAGCACGGCGGCCTCAAGGGGTCGTGGCTCACTCTCTGGCGGCTCGTGCGCTGCCAGCCCTTCCACCCCGGCGGTATCGACCCGGTGCCGTGACGAGGGGTTCCACCCATTGCCGCCCTCTCCCTCGTGGAGGGGGGAGTCTATGAACGATCCGCTCTCGCCCCAGTCGAACGATTCGCAGAAGCGACTGCTGGCGGCCCTGGCCCTCTCGTTCGCGGCCACTGCCGTCTACACCTTCTTCTTCGCGCCCACTCCGCCTCCGCCCGGCTCGGAAGTCCCCGACGCGGGCGTGGTGGCCACCGCGCCCGCCGATGCCGGCACCCCCCCGGCCGTCCAGCCTCCCGAAGGCGGCACCGGGACGGGCGCCACCGCGGAGGCCCCGCCGCCTCCGGCGCGCAAGGTGGAGCTGCAGCGCGACGAGGCCACCTACGCCTTCTCCTCCGAGGGCGCCGGCCTCACCGCCGCCGTGCTCAAGGGCGCGAAGATGCGGGAGCAGCAGGAGCTCACCGTCTCCCAGGGCTTCCAGAAGCTGTTCGGCAAGGAGATTCCCCCCGCGCCGCAGATGGACCTGGCGCGCCCCACCCCGGGCCAGCCGCTGCCCCTGGCCGTGTCCATCACCGGCGCCAACCCGCTGCCCGCGGACCTGAACTACGCCCTGGATGAAGGCGCCCCCGGCAACGCGGACGGCGTCACCTTCACGGGCCGCCGCGGCCCGTGGGAGGTCGTGAAGACGGTCAAGTGGCCCATGGACGGGTTCGAGCTGAGCTACACGCTCCAGGTGCGCAACACCTCCGGCCAGCCGCAGAGCGGCGAGCTGCAGGTGCACCACAACCGCGCCATCGACCCCAACTTCGAGCACGCGCCGTCCTTCTTCGGCGGCGTGGGCAACCTGAGCCGCTCCGCCTGCTGGGTGGGTGACGAGCTCCAGAAGATGAGCCCGGGCGACGACCACCCGGACGCCGAGGAGACCCGCGGCCAGATTCAGTTCTTCGGCATCGACCAGCAGTACTTCCTGTCCGCGCTCTACCCGCTGGAGGGGCCGCGCGCCGGCTCGTGCTCCTTCGAGGCCACGCCCACCCTGCGCAAGGTGACGGCGTCCTTCCCGATTACGGCCGCGCCGGGCGAGACGGTGACGCTGCGCTTCGGCGGCTACTTCGGTCCCAAGGATACGGACCTGCTGGCCCAGGTGCCCGGCGCCTCGCTGCGCGCGTCCACCGGCCTGACGGACGCGACGTTCCACCCGCCGCTGGCGGAGACGGTGGACTTCGGCATCTGGGCCGTCATCTGCAAGGTCCTGCTGTGGGTCATGAAGTTCTTCTACGGCATCACCGGCAACTGGGGCGTGGCCATCATCCTGCTCACGGTGGTGGTGAAGCTCGTCCTGCTGCCCCTCACCTATCGCTCCATGGTCAGCATGGAAGAGGTGAAGAAGCTCCAGCCTCGCATGGAGGAGATCCGCAAGAAGCACGCGGACAACCGCGAGCAGCAGAACCTCGAAATCATGAAGCTGTACCAGGAGGCCAAGGTGAACCCGCTGGGCGGGTGTCTCCCCCTCCTCATCCAGATGCCGGTGTGGATTGCCCTGTTCACCGCGCTTCGCAACAGCTTCGACATCTACGGCGAGCCCTTCATCGGGCCCATCTGGCGTGACCTGACCTACAAGGACCCCACGTACCTGTTGCCGCTGGCGCTGGGCGTGTCCATGGTCATCACCCAGAAGATGCAGCCGCAGATGATGGATGCGACCCAGGCGAAGATCATGACCTGGTTCCTGCCCATCATCTTCACGCTGACGCTGCTCCAGTACCCGGCCGGCCTGTCGCTCTACATCTTCACGAACAACATCCTCTCCATCGCGCAGCAGTACGGCCTGCGGAAGTGGCTGGACCGGAACAAGCCCCAGACGGGCGGTGGGACGCCGGCGGTGGCCGGTGCGGGAGGCAGACGCAAGTGAGCGAGCAGGTTCCCCAGCAGACGCCGTCCACCCCGGCCTCCGGCGATTCGGCCGGAGAGTTCCGGGGCCGTGTGGAGAAGCTCCTCGGAGACATCCTCGGGCTGATGGGCTTCCCGGCGCGGCTGGACATGAAGGACGCCGCCGACGGCAGCCTGTCGGTGGCGCTCCACTTCGAGCCCGCACCGCCTCCCGGCGTGGAGGTGGGACGGCGCAGTCAGGTGGTGGACTCGCTCCAGTTCCTGTTGAACAAGATGCTGCATCGCCCTGGCGCCGACCGGCGCTGGGTGATGCTGGGTGCGGGTGTGCACCCGGAGCCCCGGCAGCGCCGTGAGCCCCAGGCCGCGGCGGCTCAAGCCGCGGCTCCGGCCGCCCCTGCCCCCGCCGCGCCCCGTGCTGCGGCGGCCCAGGCGCCAGCGCCTGCTCCGGCAAAGGGAGGCCAGCGGGGTGCGCAGGCGCCCGCCGCCAAGGCAGCTCCCGCCAGCAAGGGCGAGGGGGATGAGCGCTCGGTGACGGTGGAAGAGGATGCCGCGCTGAAGGCGGCCGTCAGACAGCTCGCGGAGAAGTCGGGCAGCCTGGGCCGCTTCTACGCGATTGCCGCCATGAAGCTTGAAGACCGCGCGCGCGTCCTCACGTCAGTAGAAGGAGTGGGTGGCGTGAAGGTGTCGGCGGAGGGCGAGGGCCGAAACCGCCGCGTGGTGTTCACTCCGGACAAGCCCGCCCCGCTTCCCAAGCGGAGCATGCTGCCGGACGACGACGAGGACGACTTCGACGCGTGAGCCGCTGGGCGCGCCGCGCGCGCCGGGGCTCCCGAAGCGAGACGAGGGATGGGCAAGGCGAAAGCTCTCAAGGACAAGCTGTACGGCGCGGCGGTGCTCAAGATGAGCTTCCGCCTTCGCGGGGATGAGGAGTCCCCCGCGTTCCGCTTCGTCTACCCGGGCGTCCTACGGGACCTGGAGCTCGAGGACGAGGCCGTGGAGCGGTACATCGAGGAGAACCGCGAGGCCGTGGAGAAGGCCGCTCGCGGCTCCACGCCTCCCATTGGGGCCCGCTGAAGCAGCGGGGCCCGCGCTGTTCAGGCTGGATGCGCTCCAGCGGCCGCGTATGACGTCTTCTTCCATGACCATCGCGGCCCTGGCGACCGCACCTGCCGCGGGCGCCGTGGGCATCCTCCGGCTGTCGGGCCCCGAGGCCCTGGATGTGGGCCGGCTGCTGGCCCCGGGTGTGCCCGCGCAGCCCACGCCGCGCCATGCGTACCTCGCGTCCTTCGTGGATGCGGAGGGCCGCTCGCTCGATGAGGGCCTCTTCCTCTACTTCCGCGGGCCTCAGTCCTTCACGGGCGAGGACGTGGTGGAGCTTCAGGCCCACGGCAGTCCGCGGCTGCTGCGGCTGCTCCTGACGCGGGCGCTGGAGGACGCGCGCGTGCGCCACGCCGCGCCCGGTGAGTTCACCCGCCGGGCCTTCCTCAACGGGCGGTTGGACCTGACGCGCGCGGAGGCGGTGGCGGACCTGGTGGCAGCGGACTCGGAGGCCGCGGTGCGTGCCGCGGCGGCGGGGCTCTCCGGCGTGCTCGCCTCGCGCGTGCAGGCGCTGGAGGAGCCGCTGCGCGCGCTGCATGCGGACATGGAGGGCGTGCTCAGCTTCCCTGACGAGGCGGAAGGCGCGGACGAGGACGTGGGCGGGCGTGTCACCGCGCTGCGTGCCCAGGCGGAGGCGCTGCTGGCCGAGGCGGGCCGGGGGCGGCTGGTGCGCAGGGGTGCTCGCGTGGCGCTGTTCGGTCCCGTCAACGCGGGCAAGTCCACGCTGTTCAACCGGCTGGTGGGCGAGGCCCGCGCGCTGGTGGATGACGAGCCTGGCACCACGCGGGATGCCTTGGAGGCCCGGGTCGAGTGGGACGGGCTGGCGGTGACGCTCTTCGACACCGCGGGGCTTCGGGAGACGCCGGGACGTGTCGAGGCGCTGGGCATCGCGCGAACGCGGGAGTTGCTCGCGGGCGTGGACCTGGCGGTGCTCGTGCTTCCGCCGGGTGTCACGCAGGCGGAGGTGGAGGCGTGGACGCGTGACGTGGGGAGCACGCCCGTGCTGGTGGTGGACGGGAAGTGTGATGTGGCCGAGGTATCCAGCTCGCCGCGCCAGCGTGTGAGTGGCCTCACGGGTGAAGGTGTGGACGCGCTTCGCGACGACATGCTCGGGCGGCTGTGGGGCGGTGGCACGCCCTCGGCGGTGGCCCTGGTTTCCGAGCGTCACGCCGATGCCTTGCGTCGCGCGTCCGAGGCGCTGGGCCGCGCGGAGAGTGCCTCGCGCGTGTCCACCCTGGAAGTCGTCTCCGGTGAAGTGGGGCTCGCGCTGGAGGCGCTCGGCGAAGTGTCCGGTACCGTCGTTTCGGAGGCCTTGCTGGACGCAATCTTCCAGCGCTTCTGCATCGGGAAATGACGCCTTCCGTCGAGCGGAGGACGTGTCAGACGGCTCCATAGAATGCCCGCCTCAACCGGTGATTCTCGGAGGCGCTGTGATTGAAGGCATCATCCCCCTGGCGAACCATTCGATGCTCTCGGCCCTGCCCTCGGGCTGGGTGGGGGAGATTCTGGACGAGGAGCTGGTCGCCTCGCCTCGTCCCACGGCCGCGCAGACGCGCGCGGCCTTCATGTTGGGCGTGGAGCTGGGTGAGCAGCTCGACAAGCGCCGTGGCGGCAGTGGCCGCTGGTGCTTCCTGCGCGCGCCCGAGCTGCACCTCGGTCACGACATGCTCGTGCCGGACATGGCCGGCTGGCGCCGCGAGCGCGTGGACGTCCCCTTCGAGCCGGACGTCCCCTTCCTCACGCTGGTGCCGGACTGGGTCTGCGAGGTGCTGACGCCCTCCACCGCCGCGTTGGACCGCGCGCGCAAGCTGCCGCTCTACGCGCGCGCGGGCGTGTCACACGTGTGGCTGGTGGACCCCGCCGCGCGCACGCTGGAGGTGTACCAGCGCGTCAAGCGGGGCTGGCTCCTGACGGGAAGCTACGAGGACGACGCGCTGGTGCGGGCCGACCCCTTCCCGTCCTCGACGCTGGAGCTGGGCTCGCTGTGGCTGCCCGAGGGCGCCGAGAAGCCCTCGCTGCTGGTGGCTGTTCCGTGATGCGCGCCGGCGCCCGCGCTGAACTCACGGGCGATGTCGCGGGCATCGTCCGTCATCGCGTCACGCGGCGGCTGCCACCACCGGCTTGAGGACGTAGCGGCCGTACGTCACGAAGGCGAGCAGCACACCCATCACGAGCGACCAGAGCATCGGGTTCTCGGGCGTCAGCTTCGTCGAATGACGCGCGTACAGCACGGCGAGCGCGAACGTCTCGAACGTGAGCACCGCGGCCGCGTGCGCGGTGAGGCTGGGCATCCACTTGAACGCCGCCGGGATGATGAGCAGCACGCCACCGGCCATCTCGAGGAAGCCGAGTGCCCGCCATGCTCCGAGGGGGACCTCGCTGAACTGGCTCGCGAGCTGCTGGAAAGAGAATGCCTTGTACGACCCGCCTGCGAGAAACAGCAGCGCGAGGACGGCCTGAAGAATCCAGAAGACGATGTTCATGGGTGGGGGCTCGGTGTTCAGGCCTTGAGGGCCGGGTTGTTGGATGCCTTCTCGAGTGCCTTGGCGAGCTTTCCGTGCATCATCTTCCAGCCGTACTCGGCGCCGTGGAACGCCTGGTCCTCCTTGAAGCCGGAGTGCTCGAAGAGGACGCGCGTCCCATCGCCATCGGCTTCGAGCCGGTAGCGGACGCGGGTATCCAGCCAGCCCTCGCCAACGACCCACGTGAACTCGAGCTCGGACGGAGGCGCGCACTGGAGCACCTCGCAGTGCACGACGAGTCCATCGAATCGGGCCCGAGGGTCCGGAGGCACGCGGAAGGTGAAGCGATGCCCGACGCGCGGCTCGAAGTCGTTCGGGTACATCCAGTCAGCGAGCGCCTCGCTGGTCGCGAGCGCGCGCCACACGACGGCGGGCGACTGGGTGAACTTCAGCTCCCGTCGGATTGTCTTTGTCGTCATTGCTGCTTGTCGCCTTTCTCAAGGTGCCGCCGCAGGCGGGCGAAGTTGTCGTCCCAGAACCGCTCGTAGTGAGCGATCCAGTCGCGTACCGGCTCCAGTCGCTCCGGTACGAGGCGGTACCGCCGTTCCCTGCCGTGCCGTTGCTCGGTGACGAGGCCCGCATCGAGCAGCACGCGCAGGTGCTGTGACACCGCCGGGCGGCTCATCTCGAAGTTCTCGGCGATGGAGTTCACCGGGCGGTCGCCATCGACCAGCAGGTCGAGCATGCGGCGCCGCGCCGGATGGCTGATCGCTCCGAACACCCCTGGCTCGGTGTGCATCATCGTGTACCGATAATGCGTAAGAAGATGCTTACGTGTCAAGCGGCGGAATGTCGTGGCCCGGCTCTTCACCGCGCAGGTGTGCCGTCTCGATGAGCGAGTAGCGGAGCGCCGCGGCCTCGGCGCCTCGCTTCGACTTGCTGTTGTCGTGGTTCTTCGGGACCTTCAGCTGGCGCGCTTGAGGTCCGCGTCACCAGCGGGGCGCGCCAGCCGGCGCACCGCGCGCAGGAGGAGATCCGGATCCACCGGAGCGGCGAGGAAGCCGCGGGCCCCCACTGCCTGGGCGCGAGGCAGGTCCTGTTCCGGCATCTTGCCGGCGACCAGGACCTGCGCGTGGACCGGACGCGGCAGCGCCTCCATCGCCGGCAGCGGCGCTACCACGACCTGGGCCGCGTTCGCCGCGAGCAGCTCCTTCGTGCTTGCGACCTGAGCCCGCAGGCCCGCCTCGGACATCACGCGCACCAGCCCGGTGGTGGCCTCCTCACCCCAGCCGTACACCAGGACCTGAGCCATGGGCACCGGCTGCGCGGCCGTGAGCACGGGCAACGCGGAGGAGACGTGGTCCCGCGTTCCGGCCGTGCGCTGCATGGCGCGCGCGGAGAACGGCGCCTTCGGGGACCCAGGCCGCGAGACATGCGCCAGGTGCAAGCCCTCCGTCGTGGCAGGCGTCGCGGCCTGTTCGGAGCGCCCTGCCTCCAGGGGCAGCGGCTGCGCGTCAGCGGCCAGCGGCTCGGGCATGGCGCGGATGGCCTGTACCAGTCGCCTCATCTCCGCAGGCACCGCCTGCGCCTGGACGACCACCTCCTCCAGCGAGCTCAGCAGCGGCAGCCCATCCTCACCGCCAGGCGCCTCCATGTTCGTCAGCTCCGCCATGCTGCCGCCGAGCACCATGGGCATGCTCTCGTCCGCCTCCGGCAGCGAGAAGCTCTCCATGCCGGGGCGCCGGGGCACCGCCTCACCGGTTTCACCCCGGTAGAGCTGTCCGATGGCCCGGCGGATGGACGCATCCGACGCCAGCTTCGCCACCACGCGGGGCTTGCCGGACACGCTCTTCACCGCGTCCAGGGACGCCAGACTGGCGGGGGCGGCGATGGCCACCACCAACACCGAGTCCCGGCCCCCCTGCCCTTCCAGCTTCAGCGGCACCACCCGGTGGGTCTCCGCCACGCGCTCCGGAATCAGCCAGGTCAGGCTCGCGTCCGGCGGCTGGATGTCCAGGTCCACCGTCTGCATCCCCGCCTGGAAGGCCAGGGCCTCCAACACCTGCTGCGCGGTGCTGAAGCGCTGGTCCACCACCACCTGCCCCAAAGGCACGCCCCACTTGCGCTGGTACGCCAGCGCCGAGTGGAGCTGCAACGCGTCCACCACACCCCGCTCCAGCAGGATGTCACCCAGTCGCTTCTTCATCTCGTCCCCCCTCACGCCTTCCCCCCTGGCCGCCAGCCCCCTGGGGCAGCCCGAGTCCGGGAAGGTCACAATGTCTTCTACGCGTCCATTCGCCGGGGAGCTTCCCGGCGGGCGACAGACGCTTCTGTCGCCGCGCCACGTGCAAGGCGGGGACCGGGCTCCGGTCCCCGCGCCGAGGCGGGCGTCTGGTACTCGATGGACGGCCTGCCCTCAAGTGCGTTGTGACGCATTGAGCCATCCTCCGCCCGACAAGCCGGAGAGCACCCTGTCGGAGCGTTGCCTAGCTTCACTTCCATGAACGCCATGCGTCTGGGCGAATGGGTGGAGCTCCTTCGGGAGAAGGCGGGCGGGATGCCGGGCCTGGAGGGCGTGGGAGACGGCCTGGCGGGCCTGGTGCTGGAGCCGGCCAGCCTCCAGCCCTACCTGCACTTCCGGCGAGGGCGCTACACGCGCAACCTCATCTACCGGGATGCCAGGTTGGAGGTGCTGCTGAACTGCTGGGACGCGGGCACCTTCTCCCCCATCCACGACCATGATGGGCAGGAGTGCTGGTTCAGCGTCCAGTCCGGGGCCTTCGTGCTGGAGAACTACCCCCTGGAAGCCGGGGGCCTGGGACCGGGGCCGGCCCGGCTGGGGCCTCCCGTCATGGTGGGGCCCGTGGGCTCGGGCTTCGTCGACTTCCGCTGCCCGGAGGCCCCCATCCACCGCGTCACCGCGGCGAGAGGCCCCGCCGTCTCACTGCACGTCTACGCGGGGCCGGTGGACCGGTGCCTCGTCTTCGACACGCGGCGGCAGCGCTGTGTCTCCAGGGAGCTGCGCTACCACTCCGTGTTCGGCCGCCCGCTGGCCCGGTTGCCGGAAGCGCCGGCATCCTCGGTCCCACTCTGAGCCGCCCAGGGGCCTGACGCTGTGAGCAGCGCGGCGTGGCACCGAAGCGTCCCGGTGCCACGCGACCGCGTCCTGGGAGGACGCGCTACCAGCTCGCTTCGGGCATGGGGGCGTAGAGCTCGCCGCGCGTGCCCTCGAAGAGGCCCATGCGAGTGCCCACGGCGTACACCTGGCGCACGCCCGCCACCAGGGTGGTCCAGGGGGACAGGACGCTGATGGAGGTGGCGTCGTCCTCGCTGTTGTCACCCGTCTGGCCCAGCAGCTCGGAGAGGAGCGCGGACGCGGGCTTCTTGCGCGGGTACACCTCCACGTTGACGCGGGCGTCGGCCGGCAGCTTCGCGGCCTCCTTCGCCAGCTCGAGCGCCTTCGGGTAGCCGCCCAGCGCATCCACCAGTCCGTGCGCCAGGGCGTCCTCGCCCGTCCACACGCGGCCCTTGGCCAGCGATTGCAGCTTCTCCAGCGGGAGCTTCCGGCTGGCCGCCGCGCGCGTCGTGAAGTCCGCGTAGATGCGGTCCAGCGACGCGGCCAGGCGGGCCTGCTGCTCCGGCGTGTAGTCCGCGTCCGAGCCAAACATCTCCGCGTTCTTCCCCGCGGCCACGCTGTCGAAGTTCACCCCCAGCTTCTCCCAGAAGCCCGCCGTGACGAACTTGCCCGCGTACACGCCGATGCTGCCGGTGAGCGTGCCCGGATGCGCGACGATGCGGTCCGCCTCCATGGCGACGAAGTAGCCACCGCTGGCGGCGTAGCTGCCCATGGTGACGATGACGGGCTTGCCCGCCTCCTTCGCGCGCTGCACCTCGCGGCGGACGGTGTCACTGGCCACGTAGCTGCCGCCCGGACTGTCCACGCGGAAGACAATGGCCTTCACGCGCGAGTCCTCGGTGGCCTTGCGCAGCGCCGCGGCGACGCTCTCCGCGCCCATGGACTGTCCGCCCGACAGCGGGTTGGACTGGTTCTTCCCGCGCATCACCTCGCCCACGCCGTACACCAGGGCAATGGTGTTGCCGGACACGTTCGGCCTGCCAGCGCGCTCCAGGTACTTCTTCACATAGAGAAAGCGCGCGCCCTCGCCGGCCTGCTCCTCCAGTTCGCCGAGCACCTCGTCCCGGTAGCGCAGGCCCGTCACCAGCTTCGCCTCCATCGCCTCCTGGGCCATCAGCGGCGCCTTGTCGATGAGGCCGCGCACGACGTCCTCCGTCAGCCCGCGGTCCTCGGCGATGCCGCGCACAATCTGGCCGAAGAGGCTGTTCGTGAAGCCCTCGGTGGCCTCGCGGTGCGGCGCGGTGAAGTCCTGCTCCGTGTAGGAGTTGATGGCGTTCTTGTACTCGTAGCGGGCGAAGTAGCGCGGCGTCACGCCCAGCCTGGTGAAGGCCTCGCGCGCGAAGGGCAGCTCGAAGGCGAGCCCGTTGATGTTCACGTCACCCGACGGCTGGATGTAGATTTCGTCGAAGGCGGACGCCAGGTAGTAGCCCAGCGTGCTGTTGCCCAGCTCGCCGAAGGTGTCGGAGTACGCCACCGCCTTCTTGCCCTTGGCGCGGAAGGCCTTCACCGCGTCGCGCAGCTCCTGCGTGGCGGCCGGCGTCCCCGGATGGCCGATGCGCACCAGCAGGGACTTCACGCGCGCGTCGTCTCCGGCCTTCTCCAGTGCCTCCACCACGTCACGCACCGTGGTGGGTTCCTCGCCAAAGGCCCCCACCAGCGAGTCCCCTCCCCCGTGCTCCGACAGCGGGTCTTCCAGGTCCAGCTCGAGCACGAGGTTGGAGGGCACGCCGGGCTTGCTCGCGGACGCGAGCAGCATCAGGCCCACGAGGCCCACCACGAAGAGGACAGACAGCGCGCCCACGAAGGCCAGCGCGCCGATGAAGAATCGTTTCATCCGAAGGGACTCCTGATGCCCGGGAGAGACAGGGTACGGCCCTGGCAAGGGGTGCTTACTACTAACGCGCGCGGGCGACGATGCTTGCGCGTCCCCGTGCTTTCCCTGCGTGACGGTACGCCCGCGGCCGGGCCGGGGATGGCCACCACAGGCCCTCGCCGAGCGGCGGAGGAGGCACGGAGGGCCGTGGCTGTCACGTCGGCGACGCCGGGTTGCTCGGAGTGCCACCGTTCGGGATGGGCTGGGGGACATCTCGGGTTAGAAGCCGGTGCACTCCCAGACGACCCGCGAGGACCGCATGAAGCGTCGTACCCCGCTCTCCCTGGTGGCGGCCCTGATGATGGTGGCCGGCACTCCAGTGTGGGCCCAGACTCCCGCCGCCGCCAACAAGGCCCCCGCCACCCAATCCGTTGTCACGAAGAGCAAGGCGAAGGGCCGCGTGCTCGCCCCCGTGACGAGCGTGGAAGGCATCTCCGAGTACCGCCTGCCCAACGGGCTGAAGGTGCTCCTCTTCCCCGACCCCACCAAGCCCACGGTGACGGTCAACGTGACGTACTTCGTGGGCAGCAAGCACGAAGGCTACGGCGAGACGGGCATGGCCCATCTGCTGGAGCACCTGATGTTCAAGGGCACGCCCACCACGCGCAACGTGCCCCAGGCGCTCACCGAGCGCGGCGCCCGGCCCAACGGCACCACCTGGCTGGACCGCACCAACTACTACGAGACGCTGCCGGCCTCCGACGCCAACCTCCGCTGGGCCCTGTCCTTCGAAGCCGACCGCATGGTCAACAGCTTCATCGCGAAGAAGGACCTCGACAGCGAGATGACCGTCGTCCGCAACGAGTTCGAGTCCGGTG
Organism: Myxococcus sp. AB036A; assembly: GCF_006547355.1. NCBI lineage: Bacteria > Pseudomonadati > Myxococcota > Myxococcia > Myxococcales > Myxococcaceae > Myxococcus > Myxococcus sp. AB036A. Next base: position 38,970 of record NZ_VHLC01000075.1, read on the forward strand.
AGAACGACCCGCGCGGCATCCTCTTCGAGCGCGTGATGAGCGCCGCGTACATCTGGCACAGCTACGGCAAGTCCACCATCGGCGCGCGCTCCGACTTGGAGAACGTCCCCATCGACCGGCTCCAGGCCTTCTACCGGAAGTACTACCGGCCGGATAACGCCATGCTGGTGGTGGCGGGCCGCTTCGACGAGGCCAAGGCCCTGTCGATGATTCAGGACACCTTCGGCAAGCTGAAGAAGCCCAGCCTGCCCCTGCCCGCCACGTACACCGCGGAGCCCACGCAGGACGGCGAGCGCGAGGTGCAACTGCGCCGCGTGGGCGACACCGCGCTGCTCACCAGCCTGTACCACGTGCCCGAAGGCGCGCACCCCGACTTCGCGGCCATCGACGTGCTGACGCTGGTCATGGGCAACAACCCCTCCGGGCGCCTCTACAAGTCGATGGTGGAGACGAAGAAGGCCTCGCGCGTGAGCGCGTCGAACCTCCAGCTTCGCGACCCGGGCATCATCGTCTTCAGCGCGGAGATGCGTGACGACCAACCGGTGGCCGCGGCCCGCGAGGCGCTGCTGAAGACGGTGGAGGACGCGTCCCGCACGCCGTTCACCGAGGAAGAGGTCAACCGGGCCAAGGCCACGTTGTCCAAGTACATCGACCTCACCATCAACAACTCCGAGCGCGTCGCCATCAACCTGTCGGAGTGGGAGGCCACCGGTGACTGGCGCCTGCTCTTCCTGCACCGCGACCGCATCGAGGCCGTGACGCCCGAGGACGTGACGCGCGTGGCGGCTGCCTACCTCAAGTCCTCCAACCGGACGCTGGGCACCTTCATCCCGACGCCGAAGCCGGACCGCGCGGAGCTGCCGGCGCCAGTGGACGTGGCGAAGATGATGGAGGGCTTCAAGGGCCGTGACGCCGTGGCGCAGGGCGAGGCCTTCGACCCGTCGCCGGCCAACATCGAGTCGCGCGTGCAGCGCGGTGAGCTGCCGGGCGGCGTGAAGTACGCGGTGCTGCCGAAGAAGACGCGCGGCAACATGGTGAACGTGTCCCTCACCCTGCGCTGGGGCACGGAAGAGGCGCTGCGCGGCAAGTCGGATGCGGCGCAGTACGCCGGACGCATGCTGATGCGCGGCACGAAGAAGCGCACGCGGCAGCAGCTCCAGGACGCGTTCGACAAGCTGAAGGCGCGCGTGGGCGTGGATGGCAGCAGCACCGGGGCCTCCGCCTCCATCGAGTGCCCGCGGGAGAGCCTGCCGGAAGTCCTCAAGCTGGTGGCCGAGGTGCTGCGCGAGCCCGCCTTCGACGAGAAGGAGTTCGCCATCCTGAAGCAGGAGCGGCTGGCGTCGCTGGAGTCCGAGCGCAGTGAGCCGCAGACGCTGGGCAACATCGCCTTCTGGCGTTCGCTGTCGGGCCACTACCCGAAGGGCCACCCCTACTACGTGGCCACGCTGGACGAGCGCATCGCCGGGGTGAAGGACACCACGCTGGAGCAGGCGCGTGCCTTCCACAAGGCCTTCTACGGCGCGTCGAATGGCGAGCTGGCCGTGGTGGGTGACTTCGAGCCCAAGGACATCGTGGCGCTCGCCGGCACCCTGCTGGGCGACTGGAAGAGCCCCGCGCCGTACCAGCGCGTGCAGCAGGTGCTCGGCGGCGGTGCGTCCGCGTCCGTCGCGCTGGAGACGCCGGACAAGGCCAACGCGTACTACATGGCGGGCCAGTCGTTGAAGCTCCGCAAGGACGACAAGGATTGGCCGGCGCTGGTGCTGGGCAACTTCGTGCTGGGCGGCGGCTTCCTCAACTCGCGGCTGGCCACGCGCATCCGTCAGCAGGACGGCCTCTCCTACGGCGTGGCCAGCAGCCTGGACGCGAGCGACGTCGACGAGGTGGGCACCTTCTTCACGTATGCCATCTACGCCCCGGAGAACGCGGCCCGGCTGGAGACGGCCATGCGTGAAGAGGTGACTCGCGCGGTGCAGAAGGGCTACTCGGCGGAGGAGCTGCAGAAGGCGCGCGCGGGCATCCTGGAGTACCGGCAGTCGGCGCGGGCGCAGGATGGCAGCCTCGCACGGCAACTCGCCAGCTACCTGTTCCTGGGCCGCACGCTGGCCTTCGATGCGGCGCTGGAACAGAAGCTGACCCAGCTCAAGCCGGAGGACGTGCGCAAGGCCATGGAGCGTCACCTGGACTGGACGAAGGTGACGCAGGTGCGCGCGGGTGACTTCGCCACCGCGCAGAAGAAGGCCGCGCCCGCCGCGAAGGTCCCGGCCGCGCCGTGACGCCGTAGTCCGTCACCCCTGTGAGGGAATCAAGCCCCGCGGTGCCCCTGTGGCGCCGCGGGGCTTTTGATTGAGAGGCTGAATGGCTTCAACCCTTGCCGCGCACTGCTTGCCAGAGACTGTGGAAGAGGCCGCCAAAGGAGCCCTGCTTGCTGTCATCTGGAGGGATGGCGCCGGTTTCCAGTACGGCGACGTGGGCGCGCACCTGTTTGAACTGCGCATCTCGGATGCTTGGCTCGTTGGCTCTGACGTCCGCGTCTGAGAAGAAGTGCCAGAGGGAGTGAGGGATGCCGAGCAGTTCCTCAGAAGCCTTGATGCGGTCCTGGACCTTCTGCGCCTCGTCGTACCAAAGGCGCTGCTCTGCCTTTGTCTGGGCAGGCAGCGCCATGAGACGTCGGAGGTCCTGAGCGAGCTCACGTGGGCCGTAGAGGGATGGGGATGAGGTATTCATGAGAGGCGACCCCGTGTGTGACGCGCCCTCCCCTCCCCTTCAACGCGGAGAGAGTGTGGCGAGGAACGCATCCAGCGCGGCGTTGAATCGCTCCGGTGCATCCATCATCAGCCAATGGCTGACACCCGAGAACACGGTGTGCGGCGTGCCCGGGTACAGGAGATGGTAGGCATTGGGCTGGATGAAGGCATCCACGACGAGCGTTTGGAGCGGGCCCTTGTAGCGTTCCAGCACACGGTCCGAATTGAACGTGAGCATGCTCTCCAGCGCGCCGACCACCACCTCGCGCGGCGTGGCATGCAGCCAGCGCATCACCGACTCGTGCGTGTGTGGCTTCGCGTTCTGGAGGATGGGGGTGAACCATGCGTCCATGAAGGCGCGGTAGGACTCGGGACGTGTGCCTTCGTGGAAGCCTTGGAGCTGTTCGAGCGGAAGCGGCGGCATCGTCCCCGCGGCATCCACGATGACGAGCCCGGCAAGCCGTTCGGGCCAGCCACGAGCGTACTCCGCCGCGACGTAGCCGCCGAAGCTGTGGCCCACCAGGACGAAGCGCTCCAGGTCCAGGGCCGTGGCCACCGCGTGGATGTCATGGGCCATGTCCTCGGCGCCGTAGCGGCCCTGGGCGTCGAGCGCCGAGTCGCCCATGCCACGCAGGTCGAACGACACGGAGCGCTGCTTCAAATGTGCTTGCTGCGCGGCCCATTGCTCACGCCGGGAGGCGTTGCTGTGGACGAAGACGACGGGGAGGTCCCCATTGCCAGTGTCGGTGACTGCGAGCTGGCCCGTGGGGCCCTGGACGGTGCGCGAGGTGGAAGTCATGGCGCGGAGGACGATGACACGATTCGCGGCCCGTGCGCTTGGACGCCCTCCCCTGCCTCCTGCTGGCGCGTGCGCGCCCGGAGCCCGAAGAACGCGGCGAGCCACGCAAGCAATGCCATGGCGACCATGACCCCGGCCATGGGCATCGCGGTGCCATTGTTGAACGTGCTCACGGCCCACGACGCGCCGGCCGCCGCGGTGAACTGGAGCGCGCCCAGCGCGGCCGACGCCATGCCCGCGCGCGTGGCATGCCGCTCCAGCGCAATCGCAGCCGCGTTGGGTCCCACCAGGCCCATGGCCGACACGAAGAAGAACAGCGTGACGGCGATGCCCCACAGGCCCATGAAGCCGGTCCACGCCACCGCCAGCACGGCCACCGCCGCGACGACGCACAGGCTCAATGCCAGACGCAGCAGCCGGTGCAGCGGCAGGTGTGTCACCAGCTTGCGGTTGAGCTGCGCCACCGCAATCAACCCCATCGCATTGACGCCGAAGAACCAGCCGAAGTGCTCCTCCGGAATGCCATACAGCGAGATGAACACGAACGGCGAGCCCGCGATGTACGCGAACATGCCCGCCTGCGCGAAGCCTCCGGCCAGTGCGGGGCCCACGAAGTCCGGGTCCTTCATCAATGCGCCCAGCCGGGAGCGCATCGTCTGCGAAGCCACGTGCGGCGGCGCCGTCTCCGGCAGCGACTTCAGCACGAAGGCCAGCGCCACCGCGCCCACCGCCGCCAGCACCACGAAGATGGCCCGCCATCCCGAGTACTGGAGCACCATTCCGCCCAGCAGCGGCGCGAGGATGGGCGCCACGCCCATGACCAGCATCAGCCGCGACATCGTCCGCGCGGCGTTGGCGCCGGACCACAAGTCGCGCACCACGGCGCGTGGAACGACCAATGCCACCGAGCCACCGAGCGCCTGCACGAAGCGCATGGCCACCAGCATGGACGCCGACGGTGCCAGCGCGCAGCCGAGCGAGCCCAGGACGTACAGCGCCAGGCCCGCGTAGAGCGGACGCGTGCGCCCGAAGCGGTCGATGAGCGGACCCGTGAAGAGCTGGCCCAGCGCCAATCCCGCGAAGCACGACGCGAGCGTGAGCTGGATGGCGGGCGCGGTGGATTGCAGGTCCTCCGCGATGCGCGGCAGCGCCGGCAGATACATGTCGATGGAGAGCGGTGCGAACGCGGTCAGCGTTCCCAGCAGCAACTCGAGGCCGAGTGTGCCCTTCTCAGTGGACTGGGTCGAAGGCGTGGTCATGGACTCCCTGGGCCGAGGGCCGAGCCCCGGCGAATAACCGGCTCCCCGCCTCCGCACCGTGAATGTGCCGCGCGCCCAGAAGCACGGTTGCTGGAAGGGAACGCCATGGCTGTACACACCACCGGCGAGCAGCCTCGTGGGCGGCCACTGGCATGTCAGACCCCCGGGTTATTCCTTTTCCCGTCGCGCACACGAAGGTGTCGGGCCCTGGCGGCCCGAGCTTGATTTCGCCACTGCGCCCTCACCGCACGGAGCGAGTCCACCTACCCGTGTACGCGACACCCGATTCCCCCGCGCGCGGCGGAGATGTGACGTCGCGCGCGGGGGAAAAGCGCGGTGCCAGGGCCATGGGGGCCAGGGGCCGCGCCAGCGTGGGG